>JBBQCK010000316.1:0-4456 GCA_038318605.1 Tepidisphaerales bacterium
CGGCTTGAGAGCAAATCCGATCTCGAAAACACTTGGAAGGTTCGCTTCGATTGTTTGCAGATCGTCATCGTTCAGTCCCGCCTTACGGAGCGAGGCGAGGTTGATGTGCGGCGAATCCTCCAACGAGAGCGTGCCCATGACATAGCGCAAAATGTCGTGAATCTGGTGCGAATCATATCCGAGATTTACCAGCGCCGGCCGAAGCGATTGATTGGCGATCTTGAAATACCCGCCGCCGGCGAGCTTCTTGAATTTGACGAGTGCGAAATCCGGCTCGACGCCAGTGGTGTCGCAGTCCATCAGCAGACCGATAGTGCCGGTCGGTGCGATGACGGTGGTCTGTGCGTTGCGATAACCATGTTTTTCACCGAGCGAGAGCGCACGATCCCAGCATTCCTGGGCGGCGTGCAACAGGCCGCGGGTTGCTAGGGTTTCGCCATCGGAAAACTGCGTCGCGTCAATGCCGACCGGGTGCGTCTCCAGGTTTTCATAAGTGCCGACCCGGCGATGGCCGGACGCGTCGCGATCTACGTCATAGGCTGCACGGCGATGGTTGCGGATGACCCGCAGCATTTCATTTGTGTTGTCGGCGTATCCGGGGAACGTGCCAAGTTCGGCGGCCAACTCCGCACTGGCCGCATAGGATTCGCCCGTCAGAATTGCGGTAATGGCGGCGCATATTGCCCGGCCTTTTTCGCAGTCATACGGAATGCCTGATTGCATCAGCATCGCGCCGAGGTTGGCGTATCCAAGCCCGAGCGTGCGGTAGCGAAAGCTGAGCTTTGCGATCGATTCCGAGGGGAAACTGGCCATCAACACGCTGATTTCAAGCACGATCGTCCAGATCCGTGTGGCGTGCTTGAATGCTTCGACGTCAAAACGACGGCTGTCTGAATCGAAGAATGTCAGCACATTCAGTGACGCCAGGTTGCACGCGGTGTCGTCGAGAAACATATATTCCGAGCAGTTGTGAACCGTCAGCCCGTTGGCGACGAAACTGCTGGTGACTGGTTCAGTAAGGTCGAACACCTGCCGCTGGCCCTGCGGGATGAGGCTTGCAACGCGGTCATAATTGCCCTGCGAATTGCTTGTACGCTGTGGATGGCGCTCGACCAATCCTTCGAGTTGTTCGGCTGCCGCGCCATGCAGCAAGCCAACGTGCCGCGCGAATGCAATCAGGTTTTCTCCGTCGATAGTCAGCGTCGCCGGACCTGTGTCATCTCCGGCGCCGGCGGCGGACTTTACGCCAAAACCCAGCAGAATCGTCTGCACGTCTTCGATTAATCCGGGATTCCGCAGCCGCAGTGTCAGTGATTCGCGTTGCAGTGTTGCGTCGGCAGTAAACAGGCCGCGCAACAGATGCCGCTGCGCCGGCAGGCCCGCTGTGAACGCGTCATCGCTAAGTCGTCGCCGGCCGGCCTCGGTGCGAATGAATCCAGCCATCCGGCTCAGCAGCCGGCGATTGGTCAGGGACAGGGTCATCGTGTTTCCGGCGCTGGAATCGTGGCTTGTGCGATCATCTCCGTCGTCGTCCATCAACTGATTGACGTAATCATCTGGGTAAAGGCGGTGTTCCCATTTCTCCGCGACATACGCCGCAAAGCCGTCGGCCAGTTCGGGAGCGCATTGCAGGGCGTTGCCCAAATGCAGGGCGGCCGCGTCGTTGCTCGCGTCGGACAGGTAAAGCCCGACCAACTGAAAGAACGCCGGATCCTGCGGATCGCCAATGGATTCAACGCACGCCGGGCGGCTTGGAAGCTTGATCTCATCACTGGTTTCCAGCGCGCTGGCGGCGATCCAGCCGCGATTTTTCGTCCAGACTTTGTGGTCGCCGGTCAGCTTCAGGCGATAGCCGCTTGTGGTGCGCAGCTCATATACTTCGCGCATGCCGGTCGGGAACGCGCCTTCGGTCGGGTGAATTTCCTGGCCATCGAGATTTGTGATGACCCGCGCTGGTAAATGAATCATTTGATCAATGCGTCGCCAGATGCCGCCGGGCATCAGCACGCGCGTGTCGCCGGTGACGCAGGGGTTTGAGGCATTGATGCGACCGGAGGTCGGGCAGGTGTGCCATTCGTTGATTGTGGAATCAAACTGCACGCCCGGATCGGCGCAGCGCCATGCCGCGAAGGCGATCTGTTCCCAGAGATCGCGTGCTTTGATTGTTTTGGCGGGCTTGCCGTCGGTGCGTCGGATCAGGGTCCAATCACCATCTTCCTCAAGCGACTTAAAGAATGCATTGGGAATGCGAACGGAGTTGTTGGAGTTCTGGCCTGAAACGGTGAAATAGGCTTCGCCGTTAAAATCGTAATCGAGCTTAAGGCCGAATTTCTTCGCAAGATCCTGCTGGTCCTTGGGCAGAACGCGCAGCCCCTCGACCATTGCGGCCACCTTGAGTTCTTCGCGAACCTTCCAACTGATGAACGATTCAACGTCGGGGTGATCGAGATCGAGGCAGCACATCTTGGCGGCCCGGCGGGTCGTTCCGCCGGACTTGATCGCGCCGGCCGCCCGATCGCCGATTTTTAGAAAGCTCATCAAGCCGGATGATTTTCCACCTCCGCTGAGCGCCTCATTTTCTCCGCGCAGCGCCGAGAAATTCGAACCGGTGCCGGAGCCGTATTTGAAGAGGCGGGCTTCGCGTGTCCAGAGATCCATGATGCCGCCCGGATTCACGAGGTCATCGGAGACGGCCTGAATGAAGCAGGCATGTGGCTGCGGATGGGAATAGGCGTCAGCGGATTCCTTCAGTTCGCCGTTGGCGGGGTCGCAGTAAAAATGCCCCTGCGCCGGTCCGGTGATGTTGTAGGCGAAATTCAAGCCCGTATTGAACCACTGCGGGCTGTTGGGCGCGCACATCTGGTTCAACAGCATGTATGCCAGTTCGTCGTAAAACGCCTGGGCATCGTCGGCGGAGTCAAAATAGTTGTGCTGTTCGCCCCACTGCCGCCAGCAGCCGGCCAAGCGATGAATCACCTGCCGCGCCGAGCGCTCCGGGCCAGTAAGGATGTTCCCCTTCTCATCGCGAAGCGGATTGCCATCGGAATCGGTCTGCGGCACGCCGGCCTTGCGAAAATATTTGCTGACCATGATGTCGGTCGCGAGCTGCGACCAGGAACGCGGAATTTCCGCATTCTTCATCTCAAAGACCAGCGAGCCATCCGGATTGCTGATCCGGCTGGTGCGACGTTCATATTCGATGGATGCAAGGACATCCTGTCCCGACTTGGTAAAGCGGCGAGTGATTTTCATGTTCCGGTTCCTTCCAGGCTAATGCGAAAATTGGCGAGCGTTCGACGGCGCGAACGCATTGTGAGTCCTGCATTGCGCGGCGCTGTGCACGCGCGCGCTCAAATGAAAATGTGTCGTTCGGCAGACCTGCATCGCAAAGCGCTCCCGGTGATCCCATCGCGCGTAAGCGCGCTGCCTGGCGCGATTCCCGCACCTGGCGGGCATCGCGCTCGCACGGCGCGGTTGGGTCAGTCAACACGGGGCAACGTCAGCCCCGCCTGATCCTGATACTTTCCATTTTTGTCCGCGTAACTCAGTGCGCAGACCCGATCGGCCTTCAAGAAGATGAGCTGTGCGATTCCCTCTTCGGCATAAATCTTGGCCGGCAGGGGGGTTGTGTTGCTGATTTCAAGTGTGATCTTGCCGCGCCATTCCGGCTCGATCGGGGTGACGTTCACGATGATGCCGCATCGGGCATAGGTGCTCTTACCTACGCAGATCGCCAGTACATCGCGTGGGATCGATACATACTCCACCGTTTCAGCCAGCGCAAAGCTGTTTGGCGGCACGATGATGTGGTCCCGGCCCGTGTCGGCCGTGTCGATCGTAACGAACGAATCGTCGCTGAAGCGTTTTGGATCGACGATTGCCACCGAGCCCGTCGCGGATACGTTGGTGAATACTTTGAACGTCGTGCCGACCCGAAGGTCGTAACCGTAGGATGAAACGCCGAAGCTGACCCTGCCCGGCCGCTTGGTGTTTTCGGCGAAAGGTTCGATACCAATGAGTTCGCGAATTTGGGTGTCACAAAGAATCGGCATGGCGGATTCCCCGGATTCTGGCGGTTGAATTTTCTGTACGCACCTGGCCGTTCGCCCATCGGCGTCAGCGGCCCCGTTAAAAGAACGCCAAAGCCCTTGTAGGCGCGACGCTCACCACTACGGATCAAGGCAAGCCATGACCCGCGGTCTTCACTGGATTTCGCATGGGCCGGCACCAAAAATCTCTGGCCGGCTCGATCGCATCAATGTGTTCCTGGCGTTTTTTGCAGCGGTTCCACCACTGTTTTTCTCACCATCAATCCAGCACCAAATCGGGCTTCGAAGTACAAAAACTCGTGTTGGTACGTGAAGTGGCACTCTACCCTATATCTTGTGTTTCGCAACGACATATCCACTAAATCTGGATGATGAATTGTAAACAAACGCCTAAGATTCGGCCGGAC
>JBBQCK010000317.1:0-4452 GCA_038318605.1 Tepidisphaerales bacterium
GCGGCAACTCTGCCTGCCGGACAAGCTTGACCTGATCAAGGGCCGGGTCGAAGGCCATCCCGACGGTTTCGGCTTCGTTGCGCCGGACGAGGGCGGCGGTGACCTGTTTCTGTCGCCCAAGGAAATGCATCGTGTGTTGCATGGCGACAAGGTGCTGGTGCGCGTGGCCGGATTCGACAAGCGCGGCCGGCGCGAGGGCAAGATCGTCGAGGTGCTGGAGCACGTCAACCAGTTCATTGTCGGACGCTACTACTGCGAAGGCAGCGTCGGTTTTTTGATTGCCGAAAACCGCCGCATCAACCAGGACATTCTGGTGCCGCCTGAAAACGCCGGCGCGGCGAAGTCCGGTCAGGTGGTAACGGTGGAAATCGTCACCCAACCGGGCGCGCACTCCGAAGCCGTGGGACGCGTGACCGAAGTGCTGGGCAGCTATACCGGCCCCGGCATGGAAATCGAGATTGCACTGCGCAAACACGATCTGCCCTATGTGTTTCCGCCCGAAGTCGAGAAGCAGGCCGAGAAGCTGCCCAAAAAAGTCCAGAAAAAAGATATGGCCGACCGCGAGGATATCCGCCATCTGCCGTTGGTTACCATCGACGGCGAAACCGCGCGCGACTTCGACGACGCGGTGTACTGTGAACCACTCGGCCGCAGTGGTTTCCGGCTGGTCGTCGGCATTGCCGACGTCAGCCATTACGTCCAGCCCGGCGATGCGCTCGACACTGAAGGCTACACCCGCGGCAACTCGGTGTACTTTCCGCGGCGTGTCATTCCCATGCTGCCCGAAGCTCTGTCCAACGGCCTGTGCTCGCTCAATCCCGAGGTGGACCGTTTGTCCATGGTGTGCGACATGCGCATCACCTCGGCGGGCGTAATCAAGGAATACCGCTTTTATCCGGCGGTGATCTACTCGCATGCACGCCTCACCTACAATCAGGTGTGGGACTGGCTCTCGGGCGCGGTCAAGCCGGACGCGAAACAGGCCACACTGATGCCGCATCTGCAGGCGCTCGACAAGCTGTTTCACACCTTGCTGAAGGCGCGCGTCAAGCGCGGCGCAATCGATTTCGGCTCGACCGAAACGCAAATGCAGTTCGACGAGCAGGGCAAGATCAAGGCCATCGTGCCAGTGATTCGCAACGATGCCCATCGCATCATCGAGGAATGCATGTTGTCGGCCAACGTCTGTGCGTCGGATTATCTGCTGGAAAACAAGCAGCCTGCGCTGTACCGAGTACACGAAGGGCCGACGCCTGAAAAGCTCGCGGCGCTGCGTGAATTCATGGCCGAGTTCGGACTCGACCTGCCGGGCGGCGACAAGCCACACGCCAAGGACTTCGGCACGCTGCTGGAAAAAATCAAACCGCGCCCCGATGCCGGCCTGCTGCAAACCGTGATGCTGCGTTCGCTCAAGCAGGCGGTCTACACGCCCGAAAACAAGGGGCATTTTGGTTTGGCCTATGAAGGCTATACCCACTTCACTTCGCCGATCCGGCGTTATCCCGATTTGCTGATACATCGCGGCATCAAGGCGGTGTTGCAGGGCGAAAAGCTGTCCGCCAAGGGGCTGGCGGAAATCGGCATCCATTGCTCGATGACCGAGCGTCGCGCCGACGACGCCACCCGCGACGTCGACGCCTGGTTGAACACCTATTTCATGCAAGACCGCATCGGCGACGAATACAACGGCACCGTCAGCGCGGTCACCAGCTTCGGTATTTTTGTCGCGCTCGACGATATCTTCATCGAAGGCCTGGTCCACGTATCCGAACTCGGCCAGGATTATTTCCACTACGACCAAGGCAAGCACTGGATGCTGGGTGAGCGTACCGGCAAGCGCTATCGTCTGGGCGACCGCGTGCGCATCAAGGTGTTACGCGCGGACATCGAAACCAGCAAGATCGATTTCAGCCTGGTCGAGCAGGACAACTCGGCGCTCGACATGCAGCGCGCGTTCGAGCCATCGGCGAAGCCAAAATCCAGTAAACCCCGCTCCGCCAAATCCCGATCCGGCAGCAAGAAACAATGAGCGAGAAACCCCCGGAAAAACTGATCTACGGATTTCATGCCGTGCTGGCGCGACTGCGTCACGACCCCAAGGGTGTGCTGGAAATCTATCTTGATCTGACCCGGCGTGACGCGCGAGCGCGTGATCTGGTCAAACAGGCCAAGGACAACAATGTCGGGCTAGCGCAGGTCGAAGCCGACCGCCTGAACCGGCTGGTAGGCAAGAATTCCAACCATCAGGGCGTCGTCGCCCGCGTCAAACCGGTCGCGCTGACCCATTCGCTCGACGACGTATTGGAAGGCATCAAGGGCCCGCCGCTGCTGCTCATCCTCGACGGCATCACCGACCCGCACAACCTCGGCGCCATCATGCGTTCAGCCGATGCCTTCGGTGTCCACGCCGTCATCGCGCCCAAGGACAACGCCGTCGGCATCAATGCCACGGTGGAAAAGGTCGCCTCGGGCGCCGCCGAAACCGTGCCCTACATCATGGTCACCAACCTGTCGCGCACCATCGAAGAGCTCAAGGAACACAACATCTGGGTCATCGCCACCGACATGGATGGCGAACTGCCTCTGTCCAAAATCGACCTCAAGACCGGTATCGCCTGGGTGCTCGGTGCCGAAGGCACAGGCATCCGTCGCCTGGTCAAGCAAAACTGTGACCAGGTCGCGCGCATTCCGATCAGTGGCACGGTCGAAAGTTTGAATGTGTCGGTGTCGGCGGCGCTGTGTTTGTATGAGACGGTGCGACAGCGTGGGGCGTGAGTTTGGCTTTAAAGAGAAAAGCCGTAGGCTGTCCCATATTCATGTTCAACGGTGGCGTAAGCCCTCATAGGGATGCGGCTTTAATGTAATTGAAGTTTTTGGCTAAACGTTCAAGTTGTTAGCTTCATTCTCAGGGACGTGCTTGGCCACACAGCATATGTGTCCCTGCATTTGTCGAAGGATTGCTCGTAATGAATCGTGAGCTTTATTCACCTGTTGATAACGCAGATATATCGCGTTTCAAACGTTATTTGCCCAATGACCGACACCCTGCCTTGGTTATCCTGAAATGCCATTTATTGATAGAGGAACTCCTTCGATCGCTAGTCGACCGCTTCATGAAGGAGCCATCGGCCCTTAATGATGCTCGGCTAGGCTTTAATCAGTACAGATGTTTGGCGAAGGGACTTATAGCGCACCCTAAATTTGACGGGCTTTGGGAGGCGATCAGGAAACTGAATGCAGTCCGTAATGCTCTGTCTCATAATCTCGAGCCTCATGAGATCGATGATCGAATTGCTGAACTGATTAAGTATGTGAGTGCAAACAATTCTTTCAACCACGCCAGTATCAACGAGCTATCGGAACTTGAACAGGCACTGTTTCGTATGCATATCACTTTGTCCGCAGCAAAGAATAGCGACGACAAGCCAAACCAGAACCGAGCGTCAGTCACGATATGAACATGCCACAGCTCCTATGGGGCCTGCTTTTTGGATCGATCGGGCTGGGCTTCTTTATTTACGGCAAAAAGCAGAAAGCGGTCGTTCCGCTGTTCTGCGGGCTGGGCCTGATGATTTATCCGTATTTCGTGTCCAACGCGTACCTGCTGGTCGCGGTTGGGGCGGCGCTGACCGTGCTACCTTATTTCGTCAGGTTTTAACCGGCGGGGTGTGGTGAGCCGGCATGCGCGCCACGCGCGTGATCCCGTCTGCCATCACTCGAGTTCCTGCAGGCGCAACAGTCGCGCGGCTTCCTCGTCGCGCGCGTCGTCTATCTCGCGCATGATGCCTTCCATGTCCACTTCCGGCAGGGTGCATTCGTAACGGCCGGTGAGTTCGACTTCGGGGTGCAGCTTCCCATGTTCATACAGCGACCAGATTTCCTGTGCGTATTGTGTGCTCAGGAGCGCCGGCGCGTACTGGCCGAAATAGGTGCGCAGATTGTTGACGTCGCGCGCCAGCATGGCCTGGGCGTGGTTGTTGCCGGCGGCATCGACCGCCTGCGGCAAATCGATGATGACCGGGCCGTCGGCGTCGATCAGGATGTTGAACTCGGACAGGTCGCCATGGATGACGCCAGCGCACAGCATGCGCACGACTTCCCCGATCAGGCTGCGGTGATGGGCGAAGGCCTCTGCCTCGCTCAATGACACGTCGTTGAGCCGCGGCGCAGCGTTGCCTTCTGCGTCGGCCACCAGTTCCATCAGCAACACGCCTTCGTGGAAGTTGTACGGCGTGGGCACGCGCACGCCGGCGGCGGCGAGCCGATACAGCGCGTCGACCTCGGCGCTTTGCCAGGCGGCTTCCTGCGCCTGGCGTCCGAATTTGGTGCCCTTGGCCATGGCACGCGCCTGGCGGCTGTTCTTGGTTTTGCGGTTTTCGGTATAGTCGACGGCCTGGCGGAAGCTGCGTTTGTTGGCTTCCTTGTAAACCTTGGCGCAACGGATCTCGTCAC
>JBBQCK010000318.1:0-4450 GCA_038318605.1 Tepidisphaerales bacterium
GGATTTCAGCCCCGACCTGCTGGTGATCGAGGAATGCTGCGGCCAGGCCGATCTCGAATACTTCAACCACAAGTGGATGAAGGATGCCTATAAGACAATCATTGTATTTCCAACGAATTCGGAACGGGATCAGAACCTCGCGTTGATCCTGAAGCCGGGCTATCAGGTGATCCGTCGATCCGATCAGTATTATCTGGAGAAAGATGCCGCCGGTGGAAACGAGCGCGGCGATCGTTTGTTCGCCCGCGGCCCGGGGTTTGCGCTGGTGGAGGCGCCTGACGGTTGGCGCTTCTGGGTTGGCGTCACACATCAAAAGAGCAAGCGAGGAGATAACGTGGAGACGACCAAATGGCGCCTCCGCGAGGCGGCGCGCGCGCACGACATCGTCGAATCGCTGCGCAAGGAAGGCCCGGCCGACGTCATTCTACTCGGCGACATGAACGATGAATTTGGCGTGCAGGGGTTTGAAAACGCGGCCGGCGGCGACACCGTCGCGACATTGCGCGGTGACGACCTCACGCTGGTCACCGAGGGGCTGGCGAAGGAAGGCAGAATCAGCTTTCACGGCTATTGGCGCGAGGATTTTCGCAGCCTGATCGACCACGCCGTGGTTACGCCCGAATTGAAGGATCAGGTCCAAGGCGTCGAAATCTTCACCGGCGCAATGGCCCGCAGCGCGAGCGATCATTATCCGGTGATGGTTCGCCTGCGCAGCGAACCGCCCGCCATAAGGCCCACGACCCTGCCGGCGACAACCCCCACCCCCGGCGCGGGCAATTGAATCGATGCGTTCGCGGCCGGGTGTCGCCATCGCCTTGTGCCGCGGGACGATATTCGCGCGTCGGACCCCCGCATTGCCCGGTAATTCTCAATCTGTTTCCATCGTTCATTCCTGTGATTGCGAGAACGCCTGGACGGCGGCGACGAAGTCCGCCGGCGTTCCGAAATCGAATCGCTGTGCGCCGGCCATTTCCAGCGCGAGATATCCTTCGCGTTGACGCTGGATTTCCTGTGCACGGGTGAGTTGAAATTCGCCGTTGTCGCGCGTGTTCGCGCCGATCATTTCCTCCAGCACGTCGTATATCGACGGCGCCAGTGCGTGCATCCCAAACCAGCCGAGAAATTCATCCTCGGCCAGTCCGTCAACGCGCAACTCGGCGCGGGCGATGCCGATCGCGGGCTTTTCGATGATGCGTGTGACGTCGATCAGGCGGTGATTTCCGTCGCGCCGCCGGCCGGCGATCGTGCCGTATCCCTTCAGGTCGGCCGGTCCGATGCGATTGACAGCGCTGACGCTTTTGCCGCCGGAAGCGCCTGCCGCCCGTGCCAATTCGATAAATGGTGAGACCGGCCGGCCACGAAATAAATGATCGCCGAGCGCCAGCAGAATCGGCTCGCCATCGGCAAACGCGCGCGTCTGGAAAACGGCGTGGCCGAACCCCTCCTGAGACTGCTGCACCACGAATGAGATTCGGCCGAGCAGATCGCGCATGTCGGCGGCTTCGGCCAATAGCGCAGGATATTTGCCAAGGCGTTCCAAGTAGGCCGCGTCCGGCCCGGCGAGATAATCGCCGAAGCACCGCTCGTCGCCGGGCTGCACGATAATGCAGACTTGCTCGATGCCAGCGGCTCGGCATTCCAGCAGGTGATAGTGAAACAGCGCGCGGGCGATGCCATCCGAGCCGACGATCGGAAACAATTCCTTCTTGACCGCGTGTGATGCCGGAAAGTGCCGCGTGCCCAGACCGGCCGCCGGAATGACCGCCTTGCGAATATGCAAATGACCCTCGTTTTGTAGTTATATCGCGCCGGGAACTATCTCCCGCCCATCAGGACCGCCAGCAGGCCTTTTTGGGCATGGAGGCGATTTTCGGCCTGCCGGAAAATCAGCGATTGCGCGCCTTCCATCACCTCGTCGGTGATTTCAAGTCCCCTATAGGCCGGCAGGCAATGCAGCACGATGGCATGCTTCGGGGCCGCCGCCATCAGCTCGGCATTCACCTGGTATCCCGCAAAATCGCGCTGGCGCTGCGCCTTTTCGTCCTCCTGACCCATCGACACCCAGGTGTCGGTATAAATGACATCGGCCTCGCGGGCCGCAACCATCGGATCGGCTGTCGTTTCAAAATCCATGTTCGGCACCTGCGTCATCAGCCGGTCGATGTCTTCGCCCGGTATTGTGTAGGCATCGGGCGCCGCCAGTATGAATCGCATGTCAAATTTTCCGCACGCGACCGCAAGCGACCGCGCGACGTTGTTGCCGTCGCCGATGAACGCGATGGTTTTACCCTTCAGCGCTCCGAAATGCTCCTCGATGGTCATCAGGTCTGCCATCGCCTGGCATGGATGCGATAGATCGGTCAGACCGTTGATAACCGGCACGGCCGAATGTTTCGCAAGCTCCTTAACGGTGGTGTGCGCAAACGTGCGGGCCATGATGCCGTCACACATGGACGACAGCACCCGCGCCACATCGCGCGCCGGCTCACGCGAATTCAGGCCGACTTCTTCCTGGCGCAGCATCATGGCCGACCCGCCAAGATGCGCCATGGCAACGGTAAAACTGACGCGCGTGCGCAGGCTAGGCTTCTCAAAAACCAGCGCCAGCACCTGTCCCTGAAGCAGCGGATCGTTGCGGCGCGTGCGTTTGAACTGTTCCTTCAATTCGCGTCCGACATCCAGCACATGCCGAAGTTCGTCGGCATCTGACTCGGCAATGTTGAGGAAGTGGTGCATGGGAATTTTAGGGGGTTAGCAGCTAGGCGGTATGTATTCGGCAGCGCCATCACTCACTACTCATCGCTCATCGCGATTGTCATTACGACAGCGTGATCTCCGTGCCGATGCCCGCCTCGGTATAAATCTCCAACAACAATGCGTGTGGGATTCGTCCATCGATGATGTGGGCCTTGGTCACGCCTGCCTGCAGCGCCGTCACGCACGCTTCAACCTTCGGCAACATGCCGGCCGACACGACGTTCGTTTTCACCAGTTCGTCAATCTCTGCAACCGTCAAATGGCTGATGCGGCTGTCAGGATCATTGACGTCGCGGCGGATGCCATGCGTGTCGCTGACGACCACCAGCTTTTCGGCTTTCATCGCCGCCGCCACCGCGCCGGCGGCCGTGTCAGCATTGATATTCAGCTTCCCGCCTGCCTCATCCCGCGCGATCGTGGCGATACACGGAATCGAATCCGCCTGCACGAGCAGATGCAGCAGCCGGGCGTTGACATCGCGCACCTCGCCCACCATTCCCAGGTCGATCCGCCGGCCTTCCGGCCCGCTGAGGTAGATTTTCTCGGCAAACAACACCACGCTCGACAACGAATGCAGCCCCATCGCCTCGCAACCCTGGGACCGGATGAAGCTGACGATGAATTTGTTGATCTGGTTGCAGAGCACATGCTCGGCGATCGCCAGGGTGCGCTCGTCGGTGTAGCGACGCCCCTGCACCCATTGCGGCTGCAGCCCGGCCGTTTCCATTGCCTGATTGATCGCTTTGCCGCCGCCATGAACCAGCACGGGCGACATGCCGACGTAGTTCATAAAGACGATATCACTGAGTATGTCGCTGAGCGCCTTCTCATCGTCCATGATGGAACCGCCCACCTTGACGACCACGACCTTGTCGTGAAATCGCTGAATATAGGACAGCGCCTCGACCAGCGCCGAAGCCTTGTTGATGGCGTCGTCAATCATCCCGAAAATCCCGCGAGAAAAACCCAGTCCGCCCAAGCCGCGCCGGGCGATGGAAAGCGAAAGAGTGTACGAACGGCGCGGGGCGCGTCAAAAGGTGAAAGTTGCCGCATCATGAGCGAGAATCCATCGTGGGCATTTCTGATTGGAATGCCGGCCTGCCGGAGCAACATAACGCGGCTTGACGAGTAATGCGCCTTAATCTCGTGGAAAGCAAAGCGTATGACTCGATCCACCCTGCTTCTACTGGCAATTGCCATTGGCGGAACATTGCCCGCCTCGTCAGCGCCGGTATGGATGCGGTAGAAGTGAATCTTGCGCTCGACGGTAGGTACGCCTGCACTCTTCTTTACTGTCTTTCGCTTTGCCGGAGCTTTCGCCATCGCAGAATCTCACTTTTCTCATCTAATGTGTCTTGATCCTCAGCCTGTACGTCGCCGGAAACAATCCGACCTGGTTGCTCTCTTTCATCCGAATGAGATCGCTTGCCGAGATGAACTTCGGCAGCTTGTTCTCGCGGAGGATCAGAGCCGACATTCCAGGGCGCTGCTGCAACATCACCCAGACTTCGGTATCGAACTCCACGCCGGACTGAAGTGACTGCTCGGCCACCCACATCCGCCAGGTGACTTTGCCGGTACGGTCAAGCCATTCCCAATGGAACGGCCCGCGCGCCGCGACAATGGCGCAGCCGTCTTTGCGGAGGTAGCAGTTCTCGCCATCGCTCCACTTGAAGTTCTTGGTGTGAGCGAA
>JBBQCK010000319.1:0-4438 GCA_038318605.1 Tepidisphaerales bacterium
GAAGGTGAATGCAATCGAATTGACGGCGGCCTGAAAATCTCGCTTCCCCGGCCGATGTCGTTCGGCTGGTGGCGAATCCAGGCATGACACCGGCACGCAATCATCCCGCAGCGCTTTCATCGCGGTGCGATTCTGGCCGGCGCGGTCGCCGGTTGCGTCGCATCAAAGCTCGTGCGTGGCGCCGACAGGTACATTAGCGATTCAGCAATAAACGCTGGGAATGTCGGCTTTAATGTCCAGTTGGTCCGCCCAACCTCGAACCCAACCACGATGAAAGTCCGGCCATCGTCGCGCCCCGTGAAAATCGCCGGCGCTGAAGCGCCAGCGTTCGCATCGGCCCGCACCAGAGTCACCCACTTTGGAGGAAGCTCGAAAACGGGACAAGTCAGCAGCGCCGCCTTTTCGATTTTTGGCAAGTCCAGTCCCGGGGTGTTTTGGGGAACCGATACCAGCCTCAATTCGCGCAATACCGGCGACTCTTTCGCGCCGGGCCGCGTCGCAGCCCGATGCACTGAAGGTGGGGCACATTCAAAAAGTAAATAGCCCCCGGCCGGCAGCGTCGCCGGCAGCTTGCGGAATATCACTGTCACGTGATACCGCTCTGCCTCGGCCGGATCGAACGTTTCCGGCCGCGTCGTCGCCAGTTCCTTCAATTTCAGCGCCCCAAGCGCCTTGGAAAGGAAGTAATCGTCACCATCGCTAACATACAACACCCGCATCTTATCCAGCGGAATGCGGATAAACGCCGCAGCCGCCGTTGTGGGGCCAGTGGCAGTCGTTGACTGCGGAGCAGGCGCGCTCCGCTGCACCATACCCGATGGACTGCCCACGCCGGCCGCCAAAAGCAACGCCGCCGTTGCCGTATTCACCGCGAACATCATGGCTGCCGCAGTTGATCGATGTCGCATCGCCGCTCCAATGTTAAATGGCCGCGCACGGGCCAACGCACACAACCGCTGCAAAATCCGCTCGAGTCAGACTGTCGGCGTCGATAGCGGCAGCCTCCGCGTCTTCCTCCCATGCGGGCCCGCCGTTGGAATCTCAAACGGTTCGGAACAAATCTCCCAACCCTGCCGCAGATAAAATCCCACCGCCGGCACACGCGCATTGCACCACAGCAGCCGCGCCGCCGCCAGCCGGTGAATTTCCTCCGTCGCACACCCCAGCAGCCTAGCGCCAATGCCCTGCCCCTGCCGGCCGGCCTTAACTGCCATACCGCGCAACTGCCAGGCCGGCTCGCCTTCAAACGCGTTCAGCATAAACGACAAACAAGCCAAAACTACTCCCGCTTCATCAAACGCGCCAAAGTGCCGGGTCGTCGGATCATCATCCCCGTCGAATCGGCCCGCCTCCGGCGCCATGCCCGCCCGCAAAATTGCGTGTCTCAAGGGCCGAATCTCGGCAATTGCGGCGCGGCGAATCTGAGGTGAACTGGCAGTCATGTCGGCAGAAGGTTCAAACGATAATACGGCAGCCCCATCAGGTGCCGCAGCAGCGAAAACACCATCCAAAATCCCGCGGTGCCCGCTTCGCCGACAATCAACCCGAGGAAAAAGGGCGCGGCGCGCCGAAAGCCCGATGCGCCGCTGAAGCGCACGATCAACGTCTTCAAAATCCAGCCAATCATCACACTGAACCAGATTCGGCTCATCGGAAATGAATGCGCCATCAGCATGCCCACAGGATGAAATGGCCACGCCGTGAATCTCAGCCGCAGAAACGCCAGCACCGCCGTTACGCCCACACCAAAGCCCAGGTGTTGCAGATGAGAATGCGCCTGGTTCGGACCCGTGCGCGGCGGCAGGCATTGCACAGTTTCATTCAAAATCCGATTCGGCGAATCCACCACGCCATAGGCATTGATCGGCCCGCTCGGGCTTGCCGACTGGGTCTGGGCATAGCTGTACTCCACCACCAGCGTGGATGCGCCGCTGATGAGAAAACCAACGACGAGGGCCAGCACCAGACTCGCGACAAATCCCCACTTTCGTCCGGAGGCGTCGCGCTCGCCGCGGGTCGCGTCGGCGATGCGCACCGCATGTGGCGCGAAAATCGCCAACGACTCGCGCATGTCATGCGCAAACAGGCCATGAAGCCAATTGGTCATGAACAGCGAGCCCGGCGTCGTATGCACCGCCCCCGGAACGTCCTGCATCATCAACACCCAGGGCCGCGCTGCGGGTACCGTTATCTGCACGAAGATCAGACCCGTCTCTGCCACCACCCGCGCCGCGCACAGGAGCAACATGCCCAGGAAAGCCACCGCCACGATTGCCCCAACCACGCTCGCCCCCGCCGCCGCCAGCCATGCGATGCAACCCGCCAGGCAGAAGATCAGCCCCCACCCGCTCAGCGCATAGGGCATGTAGCTGCCGCGCGCCTCCCCGTCGCGGACGCCCCGAAACATCTGCCGGATTACCAGCATCCAATGCGCCCGGCCAATCCACAAAATCATCATCGTGAACGCGATCGCCGCACCGAACGTCTGATCCTGCTGCATCGCCGCCGTCAGTGTCGCCCCCTGAGAACCCAGATAAACGCGAGAAATCTCCGTGAAAATGAAGAAACTCCAGAGCGAAAATGCGATCTGTGATTGCAGAAAAAACGTGATGCCCACCATGCAGAAATAGATCGTCGCCGATTTGGCGCTCAGGCTCAGCGAACTGATTGGCGGCGTGCCGAACATCGCCGTGAAGTCGTACCGCAACGGAACCTGCGGAACCAGGCTGGCGAAATACACATGCAGCACGTTGATCGAATGCAACACAAACACCAGCCCCGCCGCGAGCCAGAAAGCCCCCGACCGAAACAATGGCGGAAACACTTCTCCCGCCGTTGGCTGTTCGATCAGCGCCAGATACACCCCGGCCAGCGGAAACGGCAGGCGCTCGTTCTCCACCCATTGCCGCCGGATCGCGAACGTCGCGCACAAGATCGCGCCGAACACCATCGCGCACAGCAGTCCCCATGCAATCGCCGGCTGGCGCCACAGCGCCCACGGAACAGCCGCCAGATGCGCGACGAACGTATCGGACTCGACAGGCGAGCGATACCAGTAGTCGTTGACAACCGGTGCCATCGCGTGATTCGAATCGTCGCCGAATGCGGGAAAGAGCCACTGCGGCAGATGCAGCGTCTCCGTCAGCAAGGTGAGATAGTCGCGGCTTTGATCCCCCTTCACCCAAAGTCCGACAAGGCTCGCCGGCAGGTAGCGCATCAGTCCGCTGCTGGGCAGCGCGCACGCGACCAGCGCCATGCCAAGCGAGACCGACAACTCGCCGCTGTCAAACGCCAACGACGGCGCCCATCGCCGCAGCGGAGCGTTCACGGCCGCCAGAAAAAACAGAATCAGCAGCAGCAGGCCGATGGGCAGAAAGTTGCCAATGAAATAAGTGCTGTCCAGCGCATAGTCGTTGTACGGCGTGATGGCACTGATCATCACAACCGCAACCAGCCCCAGCGCCACCGAACGCAAATTCACCGAATGCCGGCCCGGCGCGGCCCCGAGGCGCGCCGCCGGCCGTTCCGATGCTGCTGGACGCGCTGCGTAAGCCATGGCTGCCGATAAAACGCGCTAAAACGCCCGCTGAAATACACTCTTGCTCATGAACACCAGCCCAAGGCTCAGCATCATTGCAAGCCCGACGCCGCACCCATACCCGGCGAAAAACACGACCCGATACTGCGGCCAGTTCTTGCCGAAGATCTTCGCGAAGTAATAGCGCCCCAGCAGCGCCCCGATAAACTGGGGAAGAATATTCATCGGCGTACTCTGATCCAGCCCGCGGATGATGCCGTAGACCATTAGAATCGGAAGGCCGAAAAAGCTCAGGATGATGTACGCCAGCAGCGCCACCCCAAGCCCCGCCGCCATATACGCCCAGTTGAACGCCTGGAAAAACGGCCCGTGGTCCCCGCCGATCTGCGTCGAGGTATACAGAAGTCCCTGCTGCAGCGCCTTCAGCTCCCAGAATTTTTCGGCATACATGAACCCGCTCGAAGGAATCGGCGCTAGATTCCAGATGAACTGGCTGAAGATGATCGTCGATATCAGCAGCACCGGGAAGATAAACGCCTCGGCCTTCACCATCGACCATATCTTCGTGCCCGTCAGCTCGGTCTGGCGGAAATAAACCGTCTGCGCCCCATAGTTATGCGCCGGAAACGGCGCAAACCAGATCGCCGCGCCCTTGTACCCGCTCAGGATGAATGTCGCCTCGCGCACCAGCGGAATCTGCACCGTCATCCCCATGATTCCTTCCATCCGCGCCGACACATAGCTGATGATCGGCGTGTAGACAAAACCATAGAAAATAAAGATTCCGACGATCGTCTTGGTCACCGGGCTGCCCAGGCCCGCCCGATGGGCATGGTTCAGCAATAGAATCGCCGTGGTGATCGACACCACCGTTGAAAAAATGTAAACCAGCATCGCGAC
>JBBQCK010000320.1:0-4433 GCA_038318605.1 Tepidisphaerales bacterium
TAAATCTGCCGGTGGCTTCGCCGGCGAATCGCTGCCAGATCCACTCCGAAGCCGTGATGAGATCGACCTGCAGACCGCGCCGCGTCAGAGTGGCCGCCAACTCCGGCCCAAGCAGCCCTGCGCCGAGGATTGTCGCAACCCCCTTTCCGCGATCATGCGGCTTTCCATCTGCCCGGGCTACGGCCGCCGAATTGAGCAGTCGATCGGCGTCTTCCAGCGTGCGAAGGTAGTGGATATTCGGCAGCTCGGCGCCAGGAACGCTCAGACGCCGAGGCGTGGCACCTGTTGCAAGCAGCAACTTGTCGTAGGTGATCGTCTGACCGGAATCGAGTTGCAGCTTGTGACGCGCCGGGTCGAGATGCACGGCGCGCCGGCCGGTACGCAATTCAATTCTGCGCTCCGCAAAGCCCGGCGGATTCACTGTGTATATCGCGGACCGCGTCACTTCTCCGCGCAGATATCCCTTGGAAAGCGGCGGCCGATGATATGGGCGATGAATCTCCTGACCGACCAGCAACAGCGGCCCGTCGGCATCAAGTTGGCGAATCGCCAGCGCGGCCTCCGAAGAAGCGACGCCGCCACCAACCAGGACGTACTTCATGTGCAGATCACTCATCGAGCCGACCTCTCCATCTATAGTGCGTCGGCGGATGGTCGCTTGTTCTTTACAGCATCCTGCTCGGTTCAGGGGCGCTGCGCGAATCAGGCGTTCCACGCGGGAAACAGATGATACAGAATCGCGTAGACGATAACCCCGGTAATTGAAACATACAGCCAGACCGCCAGCGTCGGCCGGGCAATGCGGGGATGCAGATCGAAGCGCCCGGTCACGGCGCGGAACAGCGTCATCACGATCATTGGCAAATTGACGATCGCGAGTAGTACATGCGAAAAAAGCAGTGCCAGATATCCGTACCTGGCCCAGGCCGCAATCCCCGAACTGCGCGTTGAGACCGGTGGGTAGTGCAGGTGATACCAGACATAGCAGGCGAGAAACGTCGCCGAGACGATCGTCGCTGCCACCATGCATGCCACATGCTGCGGGATTCTTCGACGGCGAATAAAAACATAGCCCGCGCCGAGCAAAACCGCGCTGGCTGCGTTTAACGATGCGTTGACCGCCGGAAGCGCCGAATCATTGATCGCTGACACAGGCACTTTGATCTCCGAAAAACGCGATTCCAAATATTGCATGACCCGAGGCGCGCACATTTATTGTGGCTTGGTCGTTGGCGAATTGGCCAGCAGCGCGCGGGCATCTTCTTGGAGTTTTGCCAATTCCCCTTCAGCATTGGAATCATATCGGCCGGCGACGTTTCCATCGGCGTCGATCAGCACGAACACCTGAGAATGTATGATCGTCGCTGGCGTACCGTCGGTTGACGCCTGCCCCCCCAGCAGAAGCGCGGCGGCGATATCTTCGGCATCTTTTCCACTGCCGCCGGTTACAAAATGCCATCCCGTCGCGTCAAGGCCGCGCTGATCAATGTAGGCACTTAAAACCTCCGGCGTATCGTTCTCCGGATCGACACTGAACGACAAGAAACCGATCTTTCCGCCGCTCGCGAGCGATTTGCGCAGGTCCGCCATGTGGGCTGTCATCACCGGACATGGGCCCGCGCAGCGCGTAAAGATAAAGTCTACAATCCACGGCCTGCCCAACAGATCCGCACGCGAAAACTTCCTCCCAGACTGATCGACCAGCACAAAAGCGGGCATATGTACCGCTGGCGGCACCTGGTTTTCGACCTCACCGGGCGTCGGCATGCGTGGCCCGCGGGCGCTGAGCCGGCTGAAGCAGTAAAGCCCAATACCCGCCAAAACGAGCATCCAGATCAGCCATATCGTCCGAAGCGTTCGCTTCATTTCAGGTAGTCCACTTCTTCTGCTATGCCAAATCCGCGGCGCTCGGCCGGCTTGCGATCCAGACCGCCGCCAAATACATCACAACCGCAAAGCCCGCCGTCACGCCGAGCATCAACGTCAGGTGCCCCGCCGCGACCTGCCCGCTCGCAAGATCAATCGCCCCGCGTACCGACGCCAAGCCATACGTCAATGGATTCAGAAACATCACCCATCGAAGCGGCCCCCACGCGGCGGCTGCCGGGAAAAGCGCCCCGCTGAGAAACCACATCGGCATCAGAAACAAATTCATGATCGCATGGAAGCCATGCGTGCTGGTCATTCGCCAAGCGATACAGAACCCCAGGGCCGTGAGCGCGAACGAAACCAAAGTCATCGCCGCCAATGCCACCAGAGCCGAGGATAACGTGAAATGAAGCGTGAAAATCCACGCCAGCGCAAGAAATGCACATCCCTGAGCCGTCGCCAGCAATGTGCCACCCAGAATCTTTCCCATCGCAATCGCGGAGCGTGAAACCGGCGCCACCAGCACGCATTGAAGAAATCCCTCGCGGCGATCCTCAATGATCGAAATCGTCGAAAAGATGGCCGTGAAAAGCAGCACCATTACAATCGCGCCGGGGAAAAAATAGGACAGATAGCTCACCTGCTCGTGGCCCTGAAATCGCATGCTGTTGCCCATTCCGGCGCCGATCAACAGCCAGAAGACCAGCGGCGTCGCCAGCGCGCCGATCACCCGATTGGGCTGGCGGACAAAACGCACCATCTCGCGACGGCAGAGTGAAAAAGCGGGGAGCATGGTTGTTGATTCTACCGATCGTGCGCCGACCGGGAATCACCCGCGCTATTTTGACGCATGCGCAAGAAAGTCGCCCGGCCATTAAACTATGGCCGGGCGACAGAAGGATCGCTTTGTCACGTTGCCTGATCGTCAATCGATATTGCGCTTTGTACCGCCTCGATCCGCGCTTTCGGGACGATTGTACCGCGAACGGATACGCTCATATGAATCGCGCGCCGCGTTACGGGCCCGATCCCACTCGAGCGTGTTAGCCGAAGCACCGCGGTCGGCATCCCAGTCGCGACGCAGGTCGGGCTCAACTTCGTCAAATTCGCGAGCCTGGTGTCGCTCGGCCGCTTCCCAGCCAAAGCGATAAGCCGGCTGATAAATGTCATAGCCGCTGCCCTGCGGGATGTACGGACGGGTCGCGTAAGTCCCGCGCCAGAATGCATCTTCCTCGGTCGGATTGACCGATTCCGCGATGCCCTTGCCGGCCAGCCCGCCCGCGACCGCACCGACGACGGCACCGACGACTGTTCCAACCGGGCCGGCCAACGAGCCAATTGCAGCACCGGCAGCGCCGGCGCCGGCGGCGCCGATTCCGGTGCCAACGGGATGGGAACCTGGCGCTCCCGTGATCGCATCGCGGTTGGCGTCGCCGCCGCGACGGTCGAGATCTTTCACTGTCTCGTCACGCCCCTCTCTGACATCCCGCATGGACACAACGGATGGGTCCGGTTCGCTTCCGCGGCTTGGGGCAGGGCGACTATCTAATTTGGCGGCCATAATATTCCTCGCTTTCAAGAACTACAGTTCCAGCCACTAAAGGGCTGTACGAAAACACACCAAAGCAGAGTGCAAACAAGGTGCCGCCGGCGTGAAATATTAGAGTTAAAATTCCGTTCAACGTGGCAATTGGTCAATGGCCGCCGCTTACCGGGGGAATCACGGCGATTTCGTCACCGGCGTGAATCGAAGTATCCTCATCGGCATACGCACGATTCACGGCAAGCCGCGATGAGGTGATCGTCTCACGCAATTGTGGAAAAGCGCGGACAATGGCTTCACGTAGATCGGCGATTCGCGCGCCCTCCTCCAGATCGACGTCGATCCGCGAAATGCCGGCCGCCTGTCGAGCCTGTGCAAAAAGTTCGATTGTCAGCTTCATCGCTATTTGTTCAGGAAAGTTTGATGGTCCATTCGATGCCGTTGCCGACCGCGACTTCGGCGCTCGACGCGTCGGTGCGGCCACGCACGAGTTTTACATAGTCGGCAAGATCGCGCCGATGGGTTGTCGCGTTGTCCACCAGCACCGCGCCGCCGACCCGCACGTTCGGCCAGATCAAATCGAAATAGGAACCGGTCGATTGCTTGTCGGCGTCGATGAACGCGAGGTCGAACGGCCCTTCGATACGAGCCAGCGCCTCCCGCGCATCGCCGAGATGGCTGTGAACGCGCTTCTGAACGCCCGCACGCGAAAAGATCTCCCGGGATGCGTTGTATTTCTTTTCGCTCGCATCAATCGTATGGAGCACGCCGTCGGTGCGGCACAGCGCCCGCAGCCACCACAACCCGCTGAAGCCATAGCTGGTTCCCACTTCGACGATTGTCCGCGCGCGCATCGAAAGCGCAATCTGATGCAACAGTTCACCTTCTGGCCGCGGAATCTGCCACGCATCATCGCGGGTTCGCAGCGCATCCAGTTCATCAATACAGGCATCGAGATTTGGAGCGATCATAAAACAATCTTATGCGCGCCGTCCTCGACTTGCACACCGCGGCGGCTACG
>JBBQCK010000321.1:0-4432 GCA_038318605.1 Tepidisphaerales bacterium
TTGGCAAATCAATTACGCGCTCATGTTCCCGGCGGCCAGTACCTGATTCGCGTGCAGGATGGACAGGTGCTACTGGCGCGACGAAATGGCGACGCAGTGGTTGCCATGCAGCCGGCGGCGAATCCGCTGGCGACAGCTTCGATCGTCAAAAAGGTGTTTCCCGCGAACGAATATGACCGCACGGTCGTGATCGTGGGTGTCGATCAGGGCTGGCTCTGGACCGCCGTGGCGGCGCTGCGGCCCAATGATCCCGTTCAGCCCGGCCATCGCCCCCCGCTCATGCTGCTGGCACGCGAAATCGAGCATCTCTGGCCTGTCCTGCACTTTCAGGACTGGCGCGCGATGCTCGCCGACCCGCGAATATTCCTGTTCGTCGGTTCCGATGCAATTGCACAATATAGTACGTTCATGGTCGAACGGATGCTCGTTCCCTGGGCGAGGTTGGCCCTGACGATGGATCCGGCGCTCTGGCCGGCAGGGCAGAGCCTCGACACGCTGATTGCCGCGGCAAGCGAGCAACTTGCCGGCCGGATGTTGAAAACACGGCAGGCGATGGATGACGCCTATCGCGGCGCGACGCCCCGCGCACTGGCTTCCATAATTCGCCGAGGCGAACGACTGCGCATTCTGGGGATAACGTCTCGCTACACTACGTTTCTACAATACTCCATGCGCGACTGGCTGGCTGGCTTTGAACAGCTTGGCCACGAAACGCGCATTCTGATGGAAGGGTATGACGAGAAGGATCACGAGATCGCAAACAATCTGCGACACGCCGAGGTATGCACGGAGTTCCGGCCGGATCTTGTGGTGCTGATAGATCATTATCGCGGCGAATTTGACGGAATCGGCCCGCACGTGCCGGTGGCGATGTGGGTGCAGGATCAGATGCCCAATATGTTCAATCCACAGGCCGGCGCGGCGCAGGGGCCGCGCGATTTTTGCCTGGGCTTCGGGAGGCTACATCTTGCCCGCCGATATGGTTATCCCGAGCAGCGATTTATGCCCGCGACGATGGGCATCAACGATCGCCGCTTTGTGCCGCGACCACTAAGCAATGTCGAAGCGGCGCGGTTTGGATGCGATGTTTCATACATCAGCCACGCCAGCATGCCGGCCGACGAAATACTTCATCGGCAGATGTCGGCGATGAAAGACAAAGGCTCGCGGCTCTTGTTCCAAGGCACGTTCGATCGCATGGTGAAACATTACGACGAAGGCGGTGTCAACCTTGGCGAGCCTTCGGTTCTCCGGTTGATGTGCGAAACGTCGGCCGAGGTGGGATACGAATTTGCCGCCGGCATGCTTCGGCCAGTGGCGACATTTTTTATCCAGCAGATCAACAACGCGCTGATACGTCACCAGACGCTGACCTGGCTCAGCGACCTGGGCATCGATCTGCATCTGTACGGCCGCGGCTGGGACAACCATCCGCGATTGGCGCATCACGCTCGCGGCGTCGCGGACAACGAGGTGGATTTGCAGGCGATTTATCTTGCAAGCCGCATAAATCTTCAGGTCACCGGGCATGGCGCGGTGCATCAGCGCCTGCTCGACGGGCTGGCGGCCGGGGCATTCTTTCTCATTCGCTGGAGCAACGGCGACGAGGTCGGCCGGCTTTACCGAACGCTTTGGGATCACTGCTGCCGCACCAACATCGGCTCCGAGCACGCGATGCGGTCTGACCGACATGCTCAGCGCACCATCGCCGAAATCGACGCCCTGCTGGGTTGGCGATCGGCCGATGTTGATACGGATCTTTACGACGTACTGCAGACCAATGCCGACAGCGATTTCATGCTGACAGCCGCAACCGTGTGGGATGCGGATTACGACCACGTTGCGTTTCGCACGCGGGACGAACTGGCCGCGAAGGTTACACAATACCTCGCTTCGCCTGACGAACGCGCGACGATTACCGAATCGATGCGGCGCGTGGTCATCGAACGATGCAGCTATCGCGAAATCAGCCGGCGGCTGATCGATTTCATCGGTGGGAATCTCAGCCAGATAGCCGGCGACAATGCGCCGCGAGAAGCGGCCGCCTGAACAAATGAATCAGCGCTTCGTTCAACCTCGATCCAGCCAGCGATATGGCTATCCGTTTTACATCGCGCGCCGATGGATGCGCAGCGCGGGAAACATGCTGAATGGAGCCGCCGATGCGCTTTCCGGGCGTGAAAGACTTCCATCGCCATTCGCCCGAAGTCCGATGTTGCCAGCCAACGCACGCTTCAAGAATCTTCATGCCGGCCGGACGGCGTGGGTTATCGGGAATGGCCCGTCGCTTAGGGCGCACGACCTTTCCAGGCTAGGCGGCAGCGTGAAGTTTGCGATGAACGGATTTCACAAACATCCCCAGGGACCAATCGCTCAGCCGGACTATTACCTGTTCGCCGACGGCGTGTTTTTCGATGGCTCAGCAAATTGCGATGCGTTTCTGAAACGCACCCGGGCGACATTCCCCGACACAACTTTTTTCGCGCCGTGGAGCGCCTGGCCGGCGGTGCGTCGGCGCGACCTGCTGCCGGCTGACAGCACGCATTACATCGCCTTCGCCGGGAAATTGCATTCAGCGAACCTGAAGCCCATAGATCCCACGCGTCCCCTGCCGGCGATCACAAACAGCGCGCAACTTGCGATCATGCTCGCGATGTATATGGGATGCCAACGAATCTGCCTCATCGGGATGGACCACGATTGGCTGGCGGCGATCGGACGCGAGACGCACTTCTATGCCGAAAAGACGCTCGCCGATCATCCGGTGGCTCATGGTGAGATGGCAGGTTGGCGTTACATCGACCGCATCCGCGATGCAATGGAATTATGGTCGGGATACGAGCGGCTCAATGCGCTGGCTGCGTCGATGGGTCGAGAGATTGTGAATTGTTCAACCGGCGGATACCTCGACGTATTTCCGCGAGCATCATTCGACGACTTCGCGATCCGCGCGGCTGCGTGAGCAAACAAACGTCCTCAAAATATCCGCCGCAAAAACGCCATGCTTCTGTCTGCGGCGAGTCGCGGTTCGGCGGTGTGCGTGTAAAGCTCGACCGTGATAAAGCGATCGTAGTGAATTTCATCCAATGCCGCGCGCAATGCCTGCCAGTCGAGCGTTCCTTCTCCCGGTATCAGGTGATAATGCTTTCGGCCGGGGATGTCTTCGACGTGCAGATTCCAGATTCTTCCGTTCAACATGCGCACCGCGCCGGGGATTGATTCGCCCAGGACCTGGCTGTGACCAACATCGAGATTCGCGCCGAATCGCGGGTGACTAAGGCGCGAGATCCAGTCACTCAGTTCCTGGGCGTATTCGAGAAACAATCCCGGTTCGCATTCGATCCCGACATCAATTCCGAGTTGGTCGGCGCGGTCGAGAATCGGGCCAATCGATTCAGCGAACTGCGCCGCCGCCGCATCCGGCGGCATCCCACCGAGCAGTCGGCCGCTGGTGATGCTCACATTTCTCGCGTCGATCATTTTCGCCAGATCAAGCGTGCGGAGGATCAGGCGTTGCCGATCGACGCGATGCCGCGGATTAGGGCTGATGAGGCTGGGCTCGAAATAGGCCTCGGGTGGGGCGTGATGCCAATAGCCAAACGAGCAGTTGGCGTTGACGTTACTGACGGCGAGACGATTTTTTTGCAGCAGCCTCGCTATGCCTGCCATCGCGGCATCGCTCATGCCGTCCGGCCAGGCGTGCGGTGTATCCGCGAGAATCTCAACGCCGTCGTAGCCGGCGCCGGCAATATGCTCAATCGCTTCCGCCAGCGTGAACCGGGTGAATGCGTTGGTTGAAAATGCAAGTTTCATGGGCGGCAGGCTTTTTTCAAGATTCGCCCTGCATTACGCAAATGCCGAACCGATTTTTTCGATCAGTGCTTCGAGTCTGTCGCGTGGCTGAATTGCGAAAAACAGTTCTCGGTCGAACATCGCCCGCTGGCGGCTTTGTAAATTGTGCGCGTCGGCCAGGCGGCTTTCCCATTCTTTCATTGCCGGGCCGGCGAGATTCTGCGACAGCCGCTCGTGCATCTGTGCGAAAAGACTTCGGCGCTCCATTCCGTGACGCGGCGCGGCGGCTATGGCGGCAACAATCCGGCGCTTTTCCGCGCTGAGCCAGCCATGCCGCAGCCGCCTTCCTTCCTGCACCAATGGAAGCAGGTTGACACGGCGCTGGCCGGCCGCCGGCGGAAAATAAAGCGTAGCGGTCGTGACGGAAAAAGCGGGGGCCCGGCAGATCCCAAAGAATCGCTGTATGACGCGATCTGTCACCTGATCGTAGCGACCGCCGCCAATGCCATGCACAAACTGGTCCGCCAGCAGCAGGCGAAAGTAAACCATCAGCATCAACGCCCGCGGCGACAAAGTCCGACTGGATTGCCGCAAAAACGCCCCGAGCCGGAGCGATGCTTCCCATCCGTCGAGGTCCGGC
>JBBQCK010000322.1:0-4412 GCA_038318605.1 Tepidisphaerales bacterium
AGATCGATCTCCTCCTCCTCGGCCTGGGCTTCCTCGGGAGGAATGTCGGAATTGAGCTTTTTCCTGCTTGCGCCGGCCGTGAGCTTGACCGTAATTTTGGTGGCGGAAACGGCGACGATCGGCGTGTGTTCAGAGGCGGAGCCTCGGCCAGCGCGACGATTGACGAATTCGCCGACGTCGCCATCGTCGATGAGCTTGATGTTCATCTCATCGATGACCATCAGGAGGGAGTCCAGTTTTTCCGGACTCACCACTTCGTCGGGGAGCTTCTGGTTGAGCTCCTCGAAGGTGATGTAGCCGCGGGTTTTGCCCATTTCCATGAGGATATGGACGCGGTGTTCGACTTCTTCCGGCGAGCCGGAACCGATCAGTGGGGATTCGAGAGTTGCCATTGCTTAAAACCAAACCTTCTTGACGCCGCGACCCCACCGGGGCCGCGCGGCATTGAAAAGCGCCGCTTGAGGCGTTTGAGGCTGCCGACGGACCATGGCCAAGGAACTCGGGTGTGTTCCCGATCCCTGCAACGTGGCACCTGCCGACACGCGCTCCGGACAAGCGAGCCAGCCCGTTACGGCCGGGGGCTTGTCCCGGACATTCGCCCGCCAACTGCTGGCTGGGGCGGTTGTCCGATGATTCGTTCGCGTTGTTGAAAACGCGTTTTAAAAACCGACGCGCCGCAAATCGGGGCGCCGGGCTTGTTCGGTCATCTTCCGCAGCAAATCCGCCTGCACATCCGCCGAGGCTTCACCGATCGACGACGCCGACGCGAGCAACCGCTCTTGTTCGGCGATGCGCTTGCGCTCGGCCAGATGCTTGATGGCTTCATCGAGCGGGGCATTCATGTCTTCAAACCGGGCGACTTCCTCGTACAACTCGATGGCCAACTGGCGCGATGGCTCATCGTCGCGAAGGAAGTCGAGCAATTCGTTAAATACCGGCTCGCCTTCCTCGCGTTGATATTCCCAATAGACCTCAGCCAGCGTTCGGCAGGCCGGATCGAGAAACTGTTTCGGGCCAATCACGCCCTGAAGCGAATCATAGCGCTTCGGCGCATGCAAAAGCGTTCCGATAATCCAGCGTTCGGCCTGTCGCGAGGCAAGGGTCAAACGATTGTCCTCTGCCTCGTGCGACGGGGCATTTTCGCCAACCGGTGATTGCGGCGTCGCGCTGGCGGCAGGGCGGCGAAAGGCCGATGCTGGTTTGGCGGATTTGAACCGCCGATGCAGTTGTTCAATTGGAACGCCGGTCAGTCTGGCGACCCGGCCAAGGGACGCCGCCCAGCGCATCGGATCGATCGAACCGGAGCGGGCCGTGCCGAGCAGTTCGAGATATTCATTCACGGACTTTTGCTGGTCAGTGATTGCGTCGCTGGTGCGAAATCGCTGGCCGATGCGTTTCCACGCGTAGGTCAGGGCGTCGGGCGCGGCGGCGAGCAGCTCATTGAACTTATCGGGGCCGTCGCGGATGAGAAATTCATCGGGATCAAGATCTTCCGGCAGGGAAGCGACCGCGATTTCGACGGGCTGGGTAAGGAACAACTGGACCGCGCGATCGACGGCGGTATCACCCGCGGTGTCGGCGTCGAAGAGCAGGACGATGCGATCGGCGTAGCGGCGCAGAACGGTGACGTGGCCTTCAGTGAGGGCGGTGCCCAGGACCGAAACCACGTTGGCAGCGCCGAACTGGTGCGCCATGACGACGTCGGTGTAGCCTTCAACGACGGCCGCCGTTCGCGTTTCGACGATGCGTTGTCGGGCAAGGTCGATACCGAAGATGGTGCGACTTTTGTCGAACAGGGGGGTCTGGGGGCTGTTGAGGTACTTGGCGGGGTCGCCAGAGCCGGGCATGACGCGGCCACCAAAGGCGATGATTTCGCCGCCCTCGTTGCGGATCGGAAACATGATCCGGTTTCGAAAGACGTCGTAATGGCCATCACCTTCGCGCGGTTTGATGAGGCCGGCCAGCGCAAGGAGGCCTGGATCGAATTTGGGAGTGAGCGCATTGCGCAGAGCATCCCAGGAATCGAGCGCCAAGCCGACGCGGAAGCGCTTAAGTGCATCGGGAGTAAAGCCGCGCGAGGCCAGATAGTCGCGCGCGGCTTTGCCTTCAGACTCGTGTGCAAGGAGGTTTTCAAAGAACCGGCAGGCGGCCGAATGCGCTTCGAGAAGCGTTTTTCGTTCGCCTGCGCGGGCGTTGGTTTTTTCGCTGCGGACCAGCTCGATGCCGGCGCGCTGGGCGAGAATTTCCAATGCCTCGCGAAATTCGACGCGATCCCGTCGCATGACGAAATCGATTGCATTCCCGGCGGCTTTACAGCCAAAGCAGTAAAAAAACCGCTGGCCGGGATCGACTTTGAAGCTGGGCGTTTTTTCCTGGTGAAAAGGGCAAAGCCCGACAAAATCCTTGCCTCGGCGCTTGAGGGAGACGGTCTGGCTGACCAATTCAACCAGATCGACGACTTCGAGGATTCTGCTTTTGTTGTCTCCTAACGGGTTCACGAATTGCGCCGCCAATACGAATGTTCGAGTTGAATCGACGCGCGAAAAAATTGAGTGCCGAAGATGCTTGACTACGCGTAACGCGCCGCCCACCGAGGCCGGGCTGATGAAAAGCGTTCAAATGGAACGCGAACAAGGGAAAAACGACTGGCCGCCGCGCATAACATCGGCGCGCCCCATAACCGGCCGACCTTGGCACCTGGGGTGCGGGGCAATTTCACCTGCCCGGCAGGGCCTCCCGCCCGCCGCCGCAAATTGGCCTTAGCGTTTGTCTTTTAAGTATTTAGGGATAATTCGCACTATCGCAACACGCAAATATAGCACGGTCTCGGCGGGCGGTCAAACTATGTCCGATTTTTATAGTGGGCAGGTAAAAGTTGCCCTGTTTGCGCAACCGTTACAATCCGACTCTGTGGGGGACGGGCGTCTCAATCGAGGGGGCGTAGGCTTGCCGACGCAACAGGGGGCGATACGATCTTCTTTCGTTCAATGGGGTACTCAGTTGTGTCTGGTGTAGCGCAAAATCCAGATTTGATCAGAAGGAGCTTTTAATGCGTATTTTGATGTTGGCCGGGCTGTCGATTGGCTTGATGGTGTTTTCGGGGTGCAATCCGTCGTCCGGCAGCGCGACGCGGCCGGCAACCGGGGCGGCCGAAAATGGCGGGGCGATTGTGCGGCATTATGACACCTCTCCGGCGGTGAGCATCGATCCGACGCATGCCTATACCGCCACGGTTCAGACCACGCGCGGCGCGATTGTGGTGGAGTTGTTTGCGAAGGATTCACCGCTGACGGTGAACAACTTTGTGTTTTTGGCGCGACATCATTTTTATGACGGTCTGACGTTTCATCGGGTGATACCCGACTTCATGATTCAAGGGGGCGATCCGGAAGGTAACGGCTCGGGCGGGCCGGGATACAAGTTCGCGGATGAAACGAAGGACAATCCGCATCAGTTTCGGCGTGGCTCGCTGGCGATGGCCAATTCCGGGCCGGATACAAACGGCTCGCAGTTTTTCATCACGCACAAGGCAACGGACTGGCTTCAGGGCAAGCACACTATTTTCGGGCAGGTGCGGGAAGGCCAGGACGTGGTGGATGCGATTCAGCGGGGGGATACGATTAATTCCGTTGTGATTGAGGAGAAGTAGAGGGGGGAGGAAGTTGCTGGTTGCAAGTGAGAAACGTGTGGCTTTGAATTGCGACGGGTGAGCAGCGGAGTTTGATGGCGAAGGGGTCACCACTCAATTGCGTGCATGGAATGAGTTACGCTTTGCAGAACGTCTGCCGATCGCGGCTGTTCGGCGAGTATAAGTATGAAAGGATTTGTGATTTCCTACGCACTCGAGCATCGTAGGCCGCTCCGAGTCAATCCACTGATAGGATTTAAGGCAATCATAACTTTAGCTCCGTTGGCGATCGGCCTTGTTTGCGGATGCCGAACATGTAGTGAGCACGAAAATTCGGCGAAAGTTCGGTTTGCGCCTGACGATCCAGACCGTCACCTGTCAGCCGAAGAACTCTTTCTGATAGAATCCGAGAAAATTCCGATAGTGCGACGCGGTCATCTGCCTTACTCAGTCCGTAGCCCTGCCGATGCTTACGACGGCTTTATGCTATGGGAGATGTCGAACCTGACTCTGCCACTTTCACGCGTCCCTGCCGCAGTCACAGCGTCGTTCTATCACTTCGTCTTCGCGCCAGAGGGGAAGCCGGGACCGTGGTCTGGAGTAGCAATTCACCGGCAGACTGGCCGCTGGATGATCTGGAGTTATAATGTCCCCTGAAATGAGCGTGACTCGCTCACTTTGTGCCGCAGTTCTGCATTAACAATTCGATCGAACTAACGATTGGCCTTGGACCTCAAATCAGTCGACGAAATGTCCGCGCGGAACAGGGTGGCGGGAATTTCTG
>JBBQCK010000323.1:0-4397 GCA_038318605.1 Tepidisphaerales bacterium
GTATATGCAGATGTCGACCCCTCACGGCTGACGTACTCCCATTCTGCCTCGGTCGGCAGCCGGTAGTTGCCTTCGGCGCCGTCGACCTTGTCGGTCAGCCACTGGCAAAACGCGACAGCGTCGTTCCAACTAACATTCACCACTGGATGCGATTCGTTTTGCTCAAAACCAGGATTGTTCCAGGCTGCCCCTGCAACCTTAGCGTAGCTCCTGCCGTTCCACTGATATGCGAATCCTTCCCGTTCGGCGTCGGTGCGGTACGAACTCTCCTTTATGAACTTGCCAAATTCACCCGGGTCACCTCCTCAATCGAGATCAGGAACGGGACGGTGAGACGAACCTCATGCTGCCTCTCATCGCTACCTTGGCCGGGCTCCCCCGGGGGGCTTCCCATCAGAAACACTCCTGGATCAATCCGCAGTAACCGAAGACCCGACGAGTTCATCAGGTCAAACCGCTTGTTCATCCGCGCCTGGCCGATCGACAAGGCGACGTGTTCGTGCTGGGGTTTCGGCAAGTCGCTGCGCCGATCCGCGATGACATTTAACTGCCGGTATCTCCATATTAAGAAGGCAGCGACTGCGGCCACCGCCAGCGATGCGACGAGCAAGGCCATCCGCCGGCGCACGGTTCGGCCAAGATTGGTTTCCGCTGGACCGAACCCGCCACTGGCGGGTGGCGTTTTAGGCCCGGCGGCTCGAGGACTCGAGGGCTCTTGACGCGTTCGTTCAAGCAATGCCCGCATCGCGTTGGCGACCCCATTGATCTTCTGACTTAGCAGCGGATCGACGGCATCCATCTAATGTGAGGCGCTGAGGAAGTATTCGAGTTCCCCGGTCGGCATCACGTCCTCTATCCGGATCGGGACGATGGTCAATCCGTGATGGACCGCCCGCTCAACCTCGCGAATGATGTGCTTGGAGTTGCAGGTGTTGGCTGAGAAGACAAGAACCATCATCCGACATTCGCCAATTGCGTTTAGAATCGCCGACGCCCAACTTTCACCGGGAAGGATGTCACGCGGAGCCATCCAACATCGCACTCCCGCAGACTCAATCGCCGCAAGAATAGCATCGACGGAGCGCTTGTCTTTGGACGAATGGCTGATGAAAGCATCGTGTCCCATGCCCACCAGCCTACTCGGGATCGCAAGTAATTTCCTCGCGATGACATAGCGAAGATCTGGATCGATAAGAGGTGATAATGGAACGCAGCCAACCCCATGTGGCACGCCTGATGCATGTTACCTGAATGTCACGTTCCAGTGGGGCAATTGTAGTATAGAAGCTCGGCTAACGGCGATGCAGGCGACGCGCTCCCCCCGGCGGGCGCCGCGTGTACACCGGCCAAGACAATCTTCGGACCACAGCCTTCACTTCACGCCGAGCTTTTTCAAGGGCGCTGCTTTTGGCCGTCAGTTCCGGCTTCGTCATTTTCTCGCAGCAACACGCCATCCGTTGCTGCGAGTCCGGCGCCGATTAATGGCATGTATGATCCGGCCGCGTTTCGGCGTAATTCAATGGCGAACAATGCTGAAAATCAGTTGCACGACCACAACATATGCGTTGCCCCAGGGGTCAGTTCGAAGAAACGTTGTGGCGGCCGCCGGATCGCCGATGAACGGCCGGAGGACATAGCCCATCTGAATGCCGACAAACGCAAAAATACCCAGCCAGATGCGCATCAATGGCCGATGTACAGGGTTTGCGCGGATAAGTGGCCTGTAGTATTGCCGCAGAAGTCGCTGCGCTGCGATGCTCGCCAGCCCGAACATCATGGCGTTAAACAGAATCGCGGCCTGATAATTGGCGCATGAGACATACCAAAGAAGTGTGAACGGCGCAAACGATGCCAGGATGATCGTCAGGCCCGCCTGCGTCGCCAGAAGCGCCCGCAAAACCCGTCCAAAATCCTCGCGCACACCCATCAACGTGTTGAGGACAAAAAAGCTGGGCAACGCCACGACGAACGTAACCGCCATCAACATGGGAACCTTCAGCGCCGAATAGATCACCTGCCAGACGTGCTGGCCGCGCACACCCGAGAACAATCCCATCGCCGACCCGTAGAGCAGACCAAACGCAATCATCAACACCAGCAGCGAACCGGCCGCGCGGATCGAGCGCGGGCCGGTAACGGTGGTCGGATGCACCCTGAGAATTTCGCTGGGATATATCACGGAGGTAAGCCGGTCAGCACGCGCCGTCGCCTACCATCGGCCAATCAACTGAGTCAGCGCGTGCACAACGCCTTCAAAAAAGCTCGATTGGCGCGGCCGAAAAAGCGTAAAGGGCTGGTTGGGGTTGCCAATAAAGGGGCGCAGCACCCACGACATCTGCGCGCCAACGGTCGCAAATACAATCATCCAGATCCGGAAAACCGCCTTGACGTTCGAGCCGAGAATGCGGCCCTCCATCGCGTCCAGGGCGCCCGGGATCGGGGGCGGCTGTACAGTCGATCGTACTGAATCGTGCGGCGCGTATTCCTCTGCCCCGGCTGGCGCTTGGTCGGATCGTGGGTCCAGCCCGGCCGGCTGGCCGGCAGCACCGACGTTCATCACTCCCATATCCTCCGCACGGATGATGCTGGCAAGCCGCCGCAACGTCTGCAGCAGAAACACCACGCCCAGCACCCCGCTGATCGCAAACACCACAACGTTGAGAAGCAACATGAACGGATAGCTGGTCGTGGTGAATGAGAAGAATGCGACAATCGTTCCGAATGAAGCGAGCACCGCGAGCATCACCGACATCGCGGCGACGATCAGCCGCAGCAGCGAGAGGATCGTCAGCCGCGATCCGACCAGCGCGTTAAAGACATAAAGCGAGGGAAACGTCACCACAAGCGTCAGCAAAAAAAGCGCCGGTACCTTGCCCATGCTGGCGAGCATCTGCATCAACCCATCATGATGATTCGGACCGTTCCAAGTGCGGATAAGTGCGAAGCAACCCATGCATGCGCCATTCAGCGCACCGAGAAGAAATATGACCAGAAACAGCCCGCCCGCCGTCACGTCTATTGATCCGCGCGTCAGCGACGAAAGACGAGTCGCCTCGCCGCGCAGAATGCGATCGAGTTGCTTAAATCCGGCGATCATTTGAATGCTCCGAGCAATAGTGAAATGTGCTGAACCAAACGTCAACGACGACAGGTGACTTTGTATAACAAAGCACCAGGGTGTCAAGCCGGACTACACAGGCCTCCCGGCGATGACCCGCCGGAATCGGCATACAAATCGGCCTCATGCCCTCTAAAACGACCGAACGTTTCGCAATCGATGTTTTGACGCTTCCGGTACAATCGATAAAAAGATGATTCCCAATCCCATTCTTGACGACCTCTGGCGCATCAAAGATGAGTTGGCTTCCGAAGCGGAGGAAAATCTTCATCAAACGTGTGAAAATACTCGAAACTGGGCGCACCGGAATCAGCCTACCGCACCCGTTGCCCAATCGGAGGGCGGCAGGCAAAATGCCGAATCGCCTTCGACCGCCAAAGAGACCCGTTCCTGAAAAATAAACCGCGCCGATCCGGCATAACTATTTCTGAGGTATGCCCGTGTTATGCGCGATATGAACGCTCGTCGATTCACGATGCCGCGCCCACTTGGACGTGATGCGAGCTCGCATGGGATGATGCCCAACGTTTTGCAACAACATTGCACTTTGCTTGACAACGTTTCCAGACAGCTTCAGTATGGGAGAAAGGGTTGACGGCAGGTAGCCGGCATGACCCTTCATGGGTCGCGAGTGGGAAGACTCGCGACGGGGGTGGTGTCGTCGAATTTCGCTGCCATCTTTTGTCCGTGCGCAGCAGCATCGCGGGAGGCTTCGAGTGATCAAGGTTTCGCAGCTCACCAAAGTTTACGGCCAGACGCTTGCGGTCGATCGGGTCAGTTTCGAGGTGGAGAAGGGAAAAGTGGTCGGGTTCCTCGGGCCTAACGGCGCAGGGAAATCAACCACACTGAAAATGCTCACCTGCTTTGTTCCGCCGACCTCGGGCGGGGCGAGCGTGGCCGGTTTCGACATTTTCCATGAATCGGAAAAGGTGCGCCACAACCTCGGGTACCTGCCCGAAAATGTGCCGCTGTATACGGAGATGAAAGTCGAGGAGTATCTCGATTTTCGCGGCCGGCTGCGGCGCATGCCCCGCGCCGAGCGCGCGCGGCGAACGGAATATGTCATCGAGCGCTGCTGGCTCAAAACCGTTCGCCGCAAATCGATCGGACATCTTTCAAAGGGGTTTCGCCAGCGCGTGGGGCTGGCCGATGCGCTGCTGCACAACCCGCCCGTCTTGATTCTCGACGAGCCGACGGTGGGCCTCGATCCGACGCAGATTCGCGAAACACGCAAACTCATCACCGATCTGGCCGGGCATCACACGGTTATGCTCTCAAC
>JBBQCK010000324.1:0-4354 GCA_038318605.1 Tepidisphaerales bacterium
GCTGGCATTAACTGATCACGACACCGTGGCGGGACAGGCGGAAGCGAAGAACGTGGCCGACAGTTTTGCAATAGCGTATCTCAACGGCATTGAATTGTCGGCCGAATATCGCTCGCCCGGCACGCTTCATTTACTCGGATATGGCTTTAACTGCGCCGACCCCGCGTTGGTGAAATTGACGGAGGAGATGATTGGCGCGCGCAATGAGCGCAATCCAAAAATCATCTCGAAACTAAATGCGCTGGGCATTAAGATTACGATGGATGAAGTCACCCGGCAGGCCGGCGGAAAGGTTGTCGGCCGGCCGCATTTTTCCGATGTTTTGCTGAATAAAGGATATGTGACCGTACGGAAGGAAGCGTTCGACCGCTATCTCGGTGTAGGCCGGCCGGCCTACGTCGGCAAAGAGCGAGTAAGTCCGCGCCGCGCCATTGAGGTCATCCGTGGTGCTGGTGGGATCGTTTCGCTGGCGCACGCGGTGCAACTGCGATGTGAAAACGATGCCCAACTCGACCGGCAGGCCAAGGATCTTGTAGACCAGGGTCTGCAAGCGATTGAAGTGATTCATTCCGACCACGATGAAGCGATGATCGCGAAACTGGATGCGCTGGCGGACCGCTATAACCTGCTGAAAACAGGGGGGAGCGACTATCATGGCAAAAAGAAGCCAAATATCGGCCTTGGGCTGGTGCGCGGCCGGCGCGTGCCGCGTGCCTATTATAATGCACTGATTGATCGCCTGAGGCTCCCGGCCGCCGGCAGCGGCCAGGCTACGCTTCCCGGAGGACTTGAAATACAATGACCGCCGCACCGCCAGATTTGGAAAATCTCATTGAGTTGAACCAGTCTTTCGAAGCGGCTGGACCTGCGGAGATCATCCGGTGGGCCGGTGATCGATTTGGCGACGGATTGGTGATGAGTTCATCATTCGGCGAGCAGGCGGTCGTGCTGATCCATCTTGCCACTCGGGTGCGGCGTGATCTGAAAATCGTCTTCGTCGATACGGGGTATTTGTTTCCGGAGACGCACGCGTTTATGGAGAAACTTCGCCAGCGATTTGAGCTCAACGTATGGACATTTCGCACGCGTAACGATCCGATTGTTTATCTTCGCGTGGCAGGGGAGTTGGACCCTTCGCAGCGAAACGACATCGCCTCATGCTGCGCCGCAAATAAGAACGAACCATTCGAGCGCGCCTTCGCCGAGCTGAAGCCAGCGGCATGGCTGCGAGGCACGCGGCGCGACCAGGCGGAAACCCGTCGCGATTTTCAATTCGTGCAATGGTCGAAACGGTATGGCTGCTGGGCGATTTCGCCGCTTTTAAATTGGACCAGCCGGGATGTCGGTCAGTACATGAAGGTTCACGATCTTCCATATCACCCATTGGTCGAGCAGGGGTATCTTTCGATCGGCTGCAATCCATTGAGTTGCACCCGGCCGGTCATGCCGGGCGAAGACCCGCGATCCGGGCGCTGGGCAGGCAAGGGCAAGACCGAATGCGGCCTGAATGTGGATTCGCTCGATTCCGCAAGACTTTGATCTCTTCCGCCTACAGTCAAAGCTGTTGCGGCCGCGATTACGTCAGATCACTTTTCACTTGCGGGGTTTGTCGCTATAAACATCGCCCCACATCATCGGGAGAACACAGAAATCATGGAACGTACACTTATCATTCTCAAGCCTGACGCGGTTCAACGAGGCCTTTGCGGCGAGATCCTGGCCCGTTTTGAACGCAAGGGATTGCAGGTCGTCGGCACGAAATTCATGCGGATCGCGGCGCAAACCGCGCAGACGCATTACGAGCCACATAAGGGAAAGCCGTTTTATGAGGGGCTCGTCCGCTTTATGACTTCGTCACCGGTTCTGGTGCTGGCGCTGGCCGGGAAAGATGCGATCGCCATTGCGCGGAAGCTGATGGGCGCGACGTTCGGAAGCAAAGCCGAGCCGGGAACCATTCGCGGAGATTTTGGCGTCAGCAACTCATTCAATCTGATCCATGGCTCGGATTCACCGGAAGCGGCCGCCAAGGAGCTCAACCTCTTTTTCAGCGACAATGAACTGGTTGATTGGACGCCGGCCGGGCAGGCGTGGGTTTATGACATGAGCAAGGGAACGCCGGAATAGAGCGGCTGTAAGGCGTGGACGCGGATCGTCCAGCCGTTTTCGCGGGAGCCAAAGCGGGCAAACTGCGTCAAACTTGCACGGCATCGCTGTTTTGTTTACCTCGCAGCATCCTGCCGCAGTGCGGATGGCTGGACGACGCGTAGAATGCAAGGACGCATGTCGGCGCAACTGGATATCCTCGCGCTCGAGCCATTTTACGGCGGTGTTCGCCGCGCGATGCTCGAAACGATCATCCGCTACAGCCGGCATCGCTGGACGCTTTTGAAGCTGCCGCCGCGACGAATTGAGCGGCGATTGGCGGCGGCGGCGCAATGGTTTGCCGAACAGTTGTCGAGGCACTGGGTTGGGCGAACCGATCTGCTTTTTACCAGCGAGGCAATGAACCTGTCGGACCTGTACCGGCTCGTTCCGCAGTTTGCGCGCATGCCGTCGGTGGTCTATTTCCACGACAACCAGTTGCCCGAGCCCAACGTGTTCGGCGACACTGCGCTGCATCTTGTGAATCTGACGACAGCGACAGCCGCCAGCGAGGTGTGGTTCAACAGCCAGTTTCATTTGCGGTCGTTTCAGAACAAGGCGGCGGCGCTTGTAAATCGCCATACTGAATTTTAGATGCAAAACCCCCACCCGGAGGTCCAGCAGAAATCGCTGGTTGCACCGCCGCCGATAGACTGGGATCAATTGAAATCGGCGCAGCAGGGCGTTCGGCGCAATTCGCATACGCTGTTTCTTGACACGCGCGACGCCGATGTGCCGCTGTTGAATTCGGCATTGGGAATGTTGCAGCGCCGAGCGGTGAAGTTTCAGCTAGTGACGGTCGGGCCGGCCGACGGGCTGGATGAGGGGCTGCCGCGGCGCACTGTCGCAGAGAGCGATGAGGCGGGGCAAATGCAGGCACTCTACGAAGCGGGTGTGCATGTCAGTGCCAGACGCGGTGCGGCGTCTGATATCCATGCCGTGCGGGCGCTGAAGGCGGGATGCTGGCCAATCCTTCCACGCAGCGGTGTTTATCCTGAACTGCTGCCGCAGGCACTCCATCCGTTTTGTTTATACGACGGCGCATCGGCGGACGTGCTGGCGAATCGGCTGCACAACGTCTGGATGATGGAACAGCCGCGCGGCTACGAGCAGGAGCTGGATGGGATTCTCTCAAAGTTCGACGCCCTTCAGGCGTGCCGGATGATGGATGATCGTCTGGCGGCGCTCGTTCACTGAACCTGGCGGACTGCGGGATGGTGGCGCGATCTTGCCAGCATCAATGGCGCCTCAGAGAGATTGCATGTCGTCAGGCTCGACGGCCGCGCGTCCCAGGTGTTCGTAATCAAACTAAAATCAAAGCCATAGCATGCCGGGCATCGCCCCCCCGCTATCCCCCTACCCAACGTCCGATAATCTATGTTATGTTAAGTTCGATGACGGGAGAACGGGCAGGGGCGTTTCGACCGTATTTCGCGTGATTTCCCGGGATTTCGAGGGTTTGGTGACCCAATGCGTGGTTTGCCGGATTATGCACTCGGAATGTCTTACCGAGTGTGCAGCATCGCCCGCGAAAGTGAGCGCCGCATTCCTTGTCGTCGTTTCATATCGTTCGCAACGTCACGCACGCCAGCGGCCCGCCGAAGCCGGCGGCCAGGGCGAGCGATCGATTGACTGGCCGCTCGCGCACCTGCTGTTCGATGTTGACCCGATGCATCTCCATGGGGCGGTGGGTCCAGGGGCTGGGGAGGACGCAGGAGTAGCGATGCATAAGGACGTTGAGCACCACGGCGACAAGCCCGGCCGCGCCGAGAGAGTGCCCGATGGCGCCTTTGTGGGAATAGATGGCCGGACAGGGGGTTGATGCCTGGCCTGCGATTTCGAGCGATCGTTCGATCGCCAGTAGTTCGGATGCGTCGTTCATGGAGGTCGCGGTGCCGTGAGCGTGGATCAGGTCGATTCCACCGGACGAAAGCCCCCTGTCGATCAGTTGGCCGAGCCGACGGGCCTGCGCATCGGCGGCGGTCAGGTGGGTGGCGTCGGCGCCGAGCGTCCATTTTTCAATGCAAACTTCGCCCGCAGGATTGGACGCAGCGGGTTTTTCGAGACAAATGGCGGCGGCGGCCTCGCTTATGAGAAATCCGCCTCGATCAATCTCGAACGGCCGGACTGCGCTTCCATCGCGAGACAGGACGCCGAGTCGTTTGAACGATGCGATGAACAGGGGCGCAAGTGATGATTCGCAAGCAACGAT
>JBBQCK010000325.1:0-4352 GCA_038318605.1 Tepidisphaerales bacterium
CAGCGCTCTGGCGTTCGTAAATTTCGACACCGGCCGCCAGCAGTCGGTCGTAAAAGCTGCGGGCAGCGGTGATGAGGATTGGAACGTCGCAGACTCCGGGGAGCATAAGTCGCACGCGCACGCCGCGCTGTGCGGCCTTGATCAGATCATCGATCAATTCATCCGGCGGCGCGAAATAGGCCATCGTGAGTAAAATGCATTTGCGCGCATCACGCACGAGGTGCCGGATCGCTTCGAGCGGTGCGCGGAAGGTCGGCACGGAGGCGAGGATTGACATGTCGCCAGCATCATTGTGCGACATGTATTGCGCGACGCGAGTCCGGCCGCCGCGATGAACATAGCGCCAGCTCCGGTGAAAGCTTTCGGTGAGCATTCGCGCCGACGGGCCTTGCAGGCCGATTGCATTGTCGCGCCATGGACCGTCGTGCCGTTTTGATTTGACGATCCATGACCCGGCGTATTCGCCGCCGATATTCAGCCCACCCAGACCGGCGATGTCCTCGTCCACCAGCAGGAGCTTGCGATGGTCACGATTAAATGGCCGCCAGGAAAACTGACAGCGCCACGGCTTTATCGGGCAAAATTCGGCGAGGCGCACGCCGGCCGCGTGCATTTTGTCGAACAGAGCGCTATCAGTCGTAGAACAGCCGAACGAATCATATAAAAGAAAAACGCGAATGCCTTCGCGGCTTTTGGCGGCCAGCAGGTCGGCGAACGCCACGCCGGTCGGATCATCGCGAAAAATGTAGACCTCAATGCAGACCAGCCGCCTTGCGGTTCGTATCGCATCGAAGGCGGCGTGAAGGCCCTCGCCATCCTTGTAAAACTGAACGCGCGTGCCGTCCGCGAGCTGGATCGGTGACGGAACAACCCAGCCGTCGTCGTCGCAGCCGGGCTCGATGTTGATGCCCGGCGCGGCACCGTGCTCGCGCGAAGGGTAGCGCTCGGCGTGTTCGGCCCGTGCGGCATGCTTTGCACCGGCGCTGCGCGGCACGGACGGAGTTTGGCTGCTGCCAGCCGATGCAGGCCCGTCGTGATCGGCGATGGGGGTTTCATTCGGTGCGCGGGTTGGCATGGATTTGCCGCATCATACGCGCAGGACCTGAAAATGCGTGAGTGCAAAATCATGGCGTCGGTGGTGCGAAGCGCGACGATTCCTATAATCGCAGGTCGGACGCGGCGCAGCCGCGATTTGCGGGAATTGTTCAAAAGGTCAATCTGATGGCACTGGATCGGGAATCAATAATCAACGCACTTAGACAGGTCAACGATCCTGAATTGCACCGCGATCTGGTCACGCTGGGGCGCGTGCAGGATGTGGCAATCGAAGGGGGCGATGTGAAGGTGAGCGTATCGCCGGGGCAGTCTCCGCCGGCGATGCGCAATGCGCTGGCGGAGCGCATCGAGGCGGCCGTGCGCGGGGCCGGCGCGCAATCAGTTTCGATTTTGTGGGCGGGCGCGCCATCGGCTTCGGGCGCCGGTGCAACAAGCCGCCCGCAACGCCAGGGCGCTTTGCCGCAGGTCAAGAACGTCATCGCGGTCGGCGCGGGCAAAGGAGGCGTGGGCAAGAGCACCATCGCTGTCAATCTTGGGGTGGGGCTGGCGCGGCAGGGCGCGAGCGTCGGCGTGATGGATGGTGATATTTACGGCCCGAGCCTGCCCACGCTCATGGGCATTCGCGGACAGGTTCCGGATGTTCGCGGCAATCGCATCAAGCCGTTTTTTGTCCATGGCGTGCACACCATCACAATCGGCGCGCTGGTCGAGCAGGAAAAGCCGCTTATCTGGCGTGGGCCGATGGCGCATGGCGCATTCAAGCAATTGTTAATGGACAATACCGAATGGCCTGAATTGGATTATCTCATCGTCGATCTTCCGCCGGGCACCGGCGATGTGCCCCTGACGCTGTGTCAGTTGCTTCCATTGCGGGGCGCAATCGTTGTCGCGACGCCACAGCAGGTGGCGCTTGACGATGCGGTGCGGGCGGTGCGCATGTTTCAACAGCTCGAGGCACCGATCCTCGGTATGGTTGAGAATATGAGTTACTTCGTTGCGCCGGATGGATCGGAGCATGATATTTTCGGGCGCGGCGGCACGGAGCGGGCGGCCGCGCGATTGAATCTGCCGTATCTGGGCGCGCTGCCGATGTTCATTGAATTAAGGGCCAACGGCGACGCCGGCACGCCGCTTAAGAATTTTGAGGGTCATCCGTTGCTGAAAGAGTCGCTGGAAAATCTGGCGTCCAATGTCGCTGACGCCGTGAAGAAAAAGAACGAGGAGCCGGCCGGGCCGATCTTGAGTGTCATTTAGCGGTCAGACGGAAGCAGGAAACGAGGAAACATGCGAATAAGCCTTTGCAGCGTCGCGGTTTTGGCGGTTGGGTGCCTGTGCCGGCCGGCGATGGCCGTGGAACCATTGAGCACCCTCCCCACGCCGGGAACAGCGCCGAAGGTGGATGCGCAATTTGCCAACCAGGGCTGGACCGATGAAATGGAAATGGGATTCTGGAAGCGCGCCCAGGTTTTCATCGCCGCCGGTGGGGAAACCAAGCTAACCTCGACCACCAACGAACAGGAAAAAAGCACCTATCCGGCGCAGATGCTCAATTACCTCGCCGGCCATCGCGATGCGGCTCTGGATGTGCTCCAGGCGCCGGACATCGAGGCGGGCGAGCATTCGCATACGCTTGGGATTGACTGGTACTGGTCGTTCACGATCAAGGGGCAGATTCGCAAATACTATCAGTTTGGGGATCTACTAAAGCCCGATTATCGCAAGCGAATGAAGGATGCGGCGAAGATCTGGACATCGGAGGATCCGCGGCCGAATTTTGAGTTGATTCTATTGTTTGATTCACCGGACAAGGAAGTGCGGGCTTACGCGATGGACGCCATTCGTCGCAGCAAGGCACAGCTCGAGGCGAACTGGACAGGCCGGGAAGGCGATGCGCTCCGCGCGTGGTCGGCAAAAGCAGCCGCTGATCGCGCGGCGTCTGTCAAAGTGATCGGGGACCTCGTCGAGAAGTATAAGGGCCAGGAGTTCGGCGACGACGTGAGCAAATGGCGCGCATGGTGGAAGGAATATGCCGACCACGACTGGGAAGTGCTGGAGGAAGTCGAGCGTCTGATGAACATCCGGCCTGATCCGCATTATGGCTTCGGCCAGCCCGGCGCGATCGGGGCGGATTTTTCGCCCGCGGCGCGGAGCTACTGGGTTGATGGACGGAACACCGACAACCTTCGCGCGATGCGCGAGACGAGCGTCTATCTGATGGCCGAGGAGACCGGCAATGAACTGACGCGGCGCATCTACAAGGAGCGCATCAAACGCTTTGTCATCACCTGTTACAACATCGGCATGGGGGAATGGGACAGCGAGAACTATCTCGCGCACACCACCATGCCGTATCACAACCTTTATGACTTTTCGCGCGATCCGGAGGTGAAGCTGCTGGCCAAGGCGTTTCTCGACTGGGTCTACACGGCCAACGCGATGAAATATTATCGCGGCGGTTTTGGCGGGCCGACCAAGCGCGACTATGGCGGCGCATCGCGCGTATTCGGATCGACGCCGGCGCAGTCGATGTGGCTTTATGCCGACGACTGCCCGATCAATCCGCCCAAGCCGCACGAGGACCAGGTGCATCAGATCATCTCGTCGTACCGGCCGCCGGCGGCGGTTGTCGCCATTGCGCGCAAGGAGTTTAAGAAGCCCGTCGAAATGCTCGACACCAAGCCGACCTACTCCAATTGGTTTCCTGGCGCGGATGCAGCGCCGGAGTTTTTTGAGACGATGTTTTACGCGGATTCCTACTATCTTGGCACTTGTGTTTCCGCCGGCGGATCGGGTGATGTCGGGCCGTTCAAGCTGCTGGCATACAACGAAAAGCAGGGCGTGGATTATTTTCTCGCCAATTCGGGCAAGAAACTGAATTCCAAAAACGGCGGCGACCAGATCGGGCAGTATCGCAACCTTTGCATCTTCCTGAACGGAAAGGGAAATGGTTTTGGCTTCCAGGTGCCCCAGGGCGCAAAGCAGTCGATGGACGATGGCATCTGGTTCATTGAATGCGAAAAGACCTGGCTTGCCGTTCGACCGATCAATCTGAAGCTTCAAGCTCCGCAGAACGGCAAACCGATGGGCGACAAGGGCGCACCGAACGTAAGTGCCACAGCGGCCGGCGCGGGATTGACGGGCTTTGCATTGGAGATCGGTGATTCATCGATCCAGAAAACATTCGCGGATTTCAAGACCGATATTTCCGGCAGGAGCAAGTTTGCCATTGACGGCGACACAGTAACGCTGGCCGGCGCGGATGGCCGCGTGTTGGCGATGACCTACAATCACAAGAG
>JBBQCK010000326.1:0-4328 GCA_038318605.1 Tepidisphaerales bacterium
CCGCGGCAATCTGCATGAGTTGCTGATAGGTGAGCACATCCGGGCCGCCGATGTCGAGAGTCTGGCCGATGGTCGCGGGTTGCGAAAGGCACGCGGTGAGGTATTTCAGCACGTTGCGGATGGCGATCGGCTGGCACTCAGTCTGCACCCACCGGGGCGTGATCATGATCGGCAGTCGCTCGACGAGATAACGAAGAATTTCGAATGAGGCCGAACCCGAACCGATGACCATTGCAGCGCGCAGCGTGGTCACGGGCACACCGGCCGACGCCAAATGTCGCTCGACCTCCCTGCGGGAGGCGAGATGTTCGCTGAGCCGGTCCCCCAGTTCACCCAGCCCGCCGAGATAGATGATGCGGCCAACGCCGGCCGCCCGCGCCGATTCGGCGAAGGTGGTCGCAAGCCGACGATCTTGTTCGACGTATAGACTGCCGGAGACCGCCATCGAATGGATCAGGTAGTAGGCGACCTCGCAGCCGCGCATTGCGTCGGTCAGTCGGGCGGCGTCGTCCAGATCGACCTCGACCGAATCAACCCCGGCGCGCAAGTTCCACGGCCGGGATTCCAGTTTGCGACGGTCTCGCAGGAGGCATCGGACGGAGTGACCCGCATCCAGAAGCACCGGCGCAAGCCGCCCTCCGATGTAGCCCGTTGCGCCGGTGAGGCAGATGTTCATGGTGCGACAGCAGTATAGGTGCGCCGCGTTCCGCGGTCGTAGATGCCTTGGCCGGTATGAAAGCCCCCAAGCACTAAAAAGAAGGCCCGTTCAGCCAGGGATGGGGACCCGAGCGGGCGAACGGGTTCGAGCCTTTCGTCAATGGCCCGTCTACTGGGGCAAACACGCGATTTGTGGAACCGGGAGCACCTAAAGCATCACCTGTCGTTTCATCGCTGGTGGCCGGCCGAGGACATTCCTATAACGTCAAGAATGAGGACATTTCGAATGGCATTCACTTAACGGCCATTCATCAGTCCTCGCCGCATCACAAATTACAATACTATCGCAAGCAGTAGACGACATCTGCCGCAAAATGACCCGGCCCCGCAAAACATTAAAATAAGGCTTGAAACGAGGGGAGCACGTCAGCCGTGCTCAGTGAACGCCATTCGTGACATCCACCGTTTTGCATCTGCATTTCTGCCCTGCCATTGTCGCAGGCGATGCGGCACACCGCCAGAGCGGCCGAGGGATGGGTCGTTTGCGGCCGACCAATGTTGGATGTCGCCTTTTTTCTTGGCCGGGACGGTCGCGCAACAGGTTGGGCGGATGTTGCGCGGGCTGCGGGAGGGTTGGGGCGATGGAAGTATGGGCAGCAGCGGGACTTGGGTCGTGGGGTCCCGCGGGGGAGGCGGGTGGGACGGGCAAAAAAGTGTTGCGCCTTGTCTCATTTTGTTGCGCCGTGCCGCGCGGCGGCAGCGATTGTGCGGCGGCGGCCGGGTGGATCGAATACCGATTTACCGACTGCTGCGCGTCTACTTTCGGATCTTGCTGCGGAGATTTTGTCCCGGTTTGGGCGGGTGAGGGGGTTGTGGGTTTAGCGCATGGCGAGCCTCCTGGGGTTGGGATTCGGGGCGGAGGAGCTGTTGGGCCGGATCGCGGGTGGCGGAAGATGTTTTGCGGCGGCTGGGAACGAGCGGTGCGCGTTAGCCGGTCAATTATATGGAGGGGTGGGAAGAGGAGTCAAGTGGCGTGACAGCGTTTTGTTATATGCGGGGTTTTGGGGGTGTTTGGCGCTATTTCTGGCGGCGTCCGGCGGAAATGAGTAGTGACCCCCTTGAATTTCACGACAAGCTAAGGGCGGGCTGTCTTCGGCGAGCTGGGTCGAGTCGTGAAGTATCGCGGGCGATCACGCCTTGCGTTTGGCGCGCGCTGGAGACAGGCCGAAGTCGCGCATGACTTGATCGTGCGGAACGAGCGGCTTGCCGGCGTTGCGCTTTTTTGACGCCTGGATGGCGCGGTGATCGGCTTGGTCCTCGGTCAGTTCCAACAATGCTTTGTAATCGGCAACCGGAATGACGACGAACTGCTCCTTGCCGTTGCGCGTGAGGATGTCGTACTTGGTCCTGGGCATGTTTGGCCTTTCTCAATCGTAGGCCTGCGAGCGGTGTTTGATGTCGTGGATGATAAGGGTCGCGCCATTCACATCGAAAAGCACGCCCCAGTCGCCGACGCGCAGACGATATTCCGGCACGAACGCCTTGAGCCGCTTGACGTCACCGGCGAGATCGTTTCGCAGGCGGTCGATCTTGCGCAGGATTCGTCGGGCCACATCGGGTGACATACGATCAAGCGTTGCGCGGGCACTGGGCTGGTAGAAAATTTCATAGTTCATCGTGCCGACTGCGATTATATGCTTGGCCTTTCCATCGGCCAGCCCTTCGACCCTTCGACAAGCTCAGGGTGGGCAAGCTCAGGCCAAGCCCTACGCCGAGTTGAGCAGAGCAGGGGATCAAGGCGATCGAATACCGGTCGCGGTCGACGCGGATGATCGGGCAGCGGGTCAATACACCTCATCGTGCGTTCCGACGGACTCTGACAAAATCGCTGGCCTTGCGTTGTGCCTTGTGAACGAGAAGACGAGTCGCAGGTCGTATCCGCCGGAACATGCCCAGGAATGGCGGAGTTGCCCCTTGAGTTTGTGCGTCTTGAGGTTGGCGGCATAGGGATCGCCTTGCAACAACTGAATCGTTTCCAGTAGATGCCGGACCCACTCCGGGCGCTTTCGCAATAATCGCTTGGAGGGGGGGCAATGTGCTGGAGTCGATGATTGATCATTGAATCCGCTTCTACCAGAAGCGCCATTCCGGCCGGTGGAGGATGAAGGCGTGGTAGAGGACGTAGGCGCCGAGGAGGAAGTTGGTTACGGCGTGGGCGATGATGCAGGCGCCGAGGCTGCGGGTTTTGATTAGCAGGGCGGCGATGAGCAGAGCCCAGACGATGGCCGTGAGCCATTGGGGGTGAACGGTTGCGAAGAGCAGGGGGACCAGCAGGATTGATTTCCAGTTTTTGATGCCGACTGGGGCGCGGAGGAAGTGATCCGGGGCGGCGATCATGCGCCAGCAGTAATCGCGCCAGAAGAGTTCTTCCATTACGGGCACCAGGAGGGCGGCGCTGGCCCAGCGGATGGTGATGAACGACCACATGATGGCGGGTGAGGAAAATGCGTGGGTGGGGTCGAAGGGGTCGCCGCCGCCGAGCTTTGGATAATTGGGCAGCAGTTTTTCCATGCCGATCCATTGGACGATGCCGATGATGCCGACCAGCGCGCCCCAGCGGAGATTCGTCCATTGGATAGGCGTGTAGCGACGGCGGAAATAAAAGAGCAGGGCCGCTACGGCGAGCGCGCGAGCGATGTAGGCGGGGGCATAGAGGCGTTCGAACCAGACACCGACGCCGGTCAGTATGAGGAACAGGCCCATGGGGGCGAGGTAGGCCAACTCGACCGCGCGCGCGCCGGCCGGGGGAGGCTTGCGGGATGATTCGATGATGACGGTTCGGGCGGCCATGGAGCGTGAGGCAGGATAACAGGGGGTGTATCGGCGGGCGACGTCGGGGGGTATTTTCACCATCGATATCTGGCCGCATCAACATTTCGCGGCGAGGCGATCGAACAGCTTTTGGGTCAACACTGGTTTGACGCCGTTGATGTTCATCGTATTTGGATCCAGAAGTTTATTCATGCTGGTGACGCGGCGCGACGGGAGGCCGCAGGGGACGATCAGATCGAAGTAGCGAAGGTCGGTAGAGACGTTGAGTGCGATACCGTGAAGCGTTACGCCACGGCGCACACGCACGCCGAGTGCGCAGAGCTTGGCGGCGGTTGCGCCCTGGCCAACCCAAACGCCAATGGCTTGGCGATCTTTTCCGGCCTGAATGCCGAACTCCGCGAGTGTTTCGACGACGGCGTCGAGCAGGATTTGCACGTAAGCGCCGACAGATAATTTGTGTGTATTCAGCCGAACGATTGGATAGACGACGAGTTGGCCAGGGCCGTGGAAAGTGATGTCGCCGCCGCGATCGGATTGGACGAGTTCGACGCCGCGCTCTGCGAGAAGCTGCTCGGAGGCCAGCAGGTTTGGCCCGATGCCGTTGATGGCGGAACGCCGGCCGAGCGTTATGACGGGGGGGTGTTCGACGAGCAAAACTGCTTCCTCGCCTCCGGCGACGACGTCGGCGTGATGCAGCTCCTGGCGGATCCAGGCGTCACGGTATGGCATAAGGCCGAGATCGATGAGTTGCATGGTGTGTTGGAGCGGGTGCGGAGCGTTTTTCGGCGTGGTCGGCGCATGTCGGCCGCATCAATGCCGGAGTATATGCAAAGAGCGCA
>JBBQCK010000327.1:0-4313 GCA_038318605.1 Tepidisphaerales bacterium
AACCAGGCCCGGCCTGGAGGATCACCGGAATGCCGGTCTCTTCCGCGGCCTCGACATAGGCCTGCGCGTCCTCCCAGCCCAGCACCACGAGCCCGGCCAGCGCATAGCCCTCGCGCATTGCCGGCCCAAGCACCTCGGCAAGGGTGGCGGCGGTCATTTGAACTTCGCGATCATGTCCTTGATGCCCGGTATCGTTTCCACCTGCCAGGCGTGATCGGGCTGGAAGAACTGAACCAGCGACCGCTGCGACAAGCCTCCAAGGATGGTGAAATAGTACATCTCGTAGCCCGGAGCGACGACGCACGGATGGTAGCCCTTGTCCAGCACGATCGTCGAAGCGTTGACGATGTGGTAGGCGTCTCCCGGCATGCCGTCCTCACGCTGAACCAATTGCATGCCAAAACCTTTTTCCGGACGAAAGCGGAAATTGTAGATCTCGTCATGCCGTGTTTCGTCCGGCAGGCGGTTGGTGTCATGCTTGTGCGGCGGAAAGCCCGACCATCCGCCCTGGCCCACCGTATAGAGTTCGGAAACCAGCAGGCGGCCAACGCGTTCGTGGTACGTCGTGCCCAGTATGTGCTTGATCTTGCGATGCGTCTTGGTTTCGTCAGAGCCATACTGAATGCGATCGATATCGACGGCGCGAACCGCGAACGGCTCCAGTTCCTTATCGAATTTCGCCCCCGCGACGAAGATCTCGGCCGCATCCGACACGCAAATCATCTGAACATTCGAGCCCGACGGCGCGTAAACGCCTTCCGGCTCCCCGTCCCAGACATCCTTCACTCGCGTGCCTATCGCATCGAAGCGTTCGCCTCCCACCACCACATCGATCGTGCCGGTGGCGGGAACAATGGCTGTCTCGTAGCCGGGCGTCGCGTATTCGAAAGCCTGGCCGCGCGCCAGCTTGACGATGTTGAAGTAGGTCAGGGGAACCCGCTGGTCGCCGGTGTCGACGATGGCCTTGTTGCGGTTGTCGAAGGGGGCAATGTGCATTTGGCCACTCACTGGATTTCGGGTTGCGGATTTTGGGCGATGAACGCGTCAAGTTCGCTTTCGGTCGGCATCGCAGGCGCGCAGCCGATGCGCGAAACGACGATCGCAGCGGCGGCCGAACCGCGCCGCACCGCCTCTTCGAGATCGCGACCATTCGCCAGCCCGGCCATCAGGCCTGCCATGAACGCATCGCCCGCGCCCATCGGCTTGATCGCCGTGACCGGGAAAATGCCGGTCTCGAAACGTCTACCGGCAAAATGGGTAACCGATCCCAGTTCTCCCATCTTGTAGATGCAGATCCGGCCTTCCTTGGCCGCGAGCGACGCGGCGAGATCGGCGCCGGCCGGCCGGCTATTTGCCATGACGGCAAATTCGTCATCATTGCCGATAACGATATCGCTCAGTTCGGCTGCCCGCAGATAGGTTGAAGCGGCGTCGGCGGCCGAAACCCAGGAATAGGGCCGATAGTCGACATCGAGCACGACAGGAACTCCGGCGGCGCGGGCCTCGCCCATCATGCCGAAGGTAACGCCGCGCGACGGGTCGAGCGCCAATGCCGTTCCGGTGACGATCAACGCCCCGGCGGCGTCCAGATCACCCGGCGCGAGTTGTCCCCTTTCAATGTGCAGATCGGCGGCATGGTTGCGGTAGATCGTCGTCTGCGTGTCCTCGATGCGCGTTTCGGTGACCCCGAGCGAGGTCCGCGCCTCGCCGCCAAGCGATGAAACCCTGGTCGCATCGACGCCGAAGCGCTTCAGTTCGTTGAGGACGAACCTGCCGACCGCATCATCGGAGACCGCACTGACGAGCGACGCCTTGCATCCCAGACGGCAAAGGCCGACGGCAATGTTTCCGGCGGAGCCGCCGAGACAGGCGAAAAACGATGTCGCATCCTCCGCCTTCGTTCCGGGCGGATCGGCATAGAGGTCCATACCGGCGCGGCCGGTCACCAGAAAGCTGTTCCTTCTGATGGCTTCGAACGCCATCAAGAGCCCGCCCGCTGTCGTAGCCTTCCGGCTTCCTGGCTTTCGTGCGCGGCCACGACACGGGCGTTCTCGGAAACGGCCGGTGTTCCGATTTCCCACCACGCATGGCCTTCCCCGGTCCAGCCCTCGAAAGCATCGACCTTGAGCGAAATCACATAGGTCCGATCCGACTGCTTTGCACGGGCGAAAGCCTCTTTCAGTTCCGCTATCGAGGCGACGCTCTCGGCGTTGGCGCCCATCGATCGGGAATGCGCGGCGAAATCGACCGCGAAAGGCTCCCACGCGATCCGGCAATCACGGATCAGATTGTTGCAGGATGCGTTCCCAGTGTTGTTTTGCAGCTTGTTGATGACGGCAAATCCGCCATTGTCGCAAACGATGATGATGAGTTTCTTGCCGGTCAGCACGGAAGAATAGATATCCGAGTTCATCATCAGATAGGAGCCGTCGCCGACCAGGACGATGGTGTCGTTGTCCGGCCCGGTTTCGAGCTGGCCCATCCTGGCGCCCCAGGCGCCGGCGATTTCGTAGCCCATGCACGAGAAGCCGAATTCGACATCGACCGACCCGATGGACCGGGTGCGCCAGTTTGCGGCGATTTCCGCAGGTAGCCCGCCCGCCGCAGCGACCACCCGATCGGCGGAACCGCAAACTTCGTTCACGGCCCCGATAACCTGAGCGTAGGACATCGGCCGGTTGGCGCCGTCGGCGGCCTGCGACCGCACGTTTTCGGCGACGTAGTCATTCCATGCGGCGCGTTCTCTCGATGCCTGCTCGCCCCAACCGTCGGGCGCCTGATAGGCGCCAAGTGCGGCGCCGAGTTTGCGGATCGACAGCTTTGCGTCGCCGACCACCGGCAAGGACTGATGCTTGCTGGCGTCGTGACGTGCGGCGTTCACTGCGACGATCCGGGCGTCGGGATGGAAGACCGTCCATGAGCCGGTGGTGAAATCCTGCAGCCTTGTTCCGATGGCCAGAACCACATCGGCTTCTGCGGCAAGCCGGTTGGCCGAATTCGACCCCGTCACGCCGAGCGGGCCGCAATTCAACGGGTCATCGGCAAGCAAATTGGCGCGCCCGGCAATTGTTTCGACAATTGGAATGCCATGCTTGCGGGCGAAGCCGGTGAGTTCGTCGACGGCCAGTGAGTATTGCACACCGCCGCCGGCGACGATCAGCGGCCTCTGCGCCGAGCTGAGGGCCTTTGCCGCCTCGCTGACTTCCCGCTCGTCCGGCGATTGCCGGCGCAAATGATGTATGCGCTCCTGGAAAAATTGAACGGGATAGTCCCACGCCCAGCCCTGCACATCTTGCGGCAGCGCGAGACATGCCGGCCCGCAATCAGCGGGATCCAGCAGCGTGTTGAGGGCCTGCGGCAGGGAGTGAAGCAGTTGCGCGGGGTGGACGATGCGATCCCAGAAGCGCGACACGGTCTTTAATGCATCCGTGACTGAAATCGACGGATTGTGGAAATGTTCGACCTGTTGCAGGACAGGATCGGGCAGACGCGTCACGAATGTATCGCCGCACAGCAGAAGCACGGGAAGCCTGTTGGTGTGGGCTATGCCGGCGGCAGTCAGCAGGTTCGTGGTGCCGGGACCGGCCGACGCGGTCGCGAACATGAAGCGCCGGCGCAGTTGCTGCTTGGCGTAGCCGACGGCCGCCATCGCCATGGATTGCTCGTTCTGGCCGCGCCACAGGGGAAGCTCTTCACGGTGGCCGTAAAGCGCCTCTCCCAGGCACGTCACATTGCCGTGCCCGAATATGCCGAACCCCCCGGCGCAAAACCTGAGCTTTCCTCCGTCGATCTCGACAAACTGCGCGGCGAGATGGCGAACCAGGGCCTGCGTGAGCGTCAGCCGGATTGTTTTCGTTTCGGCAACCATCAAGGCCAACTCCGCGAATCTGTTGGGTTGTCTGCACACCGGATCGGCGCTTGACCTTCAGGCTAGTTCGCGAATAGAAGTTTTGCAAGCGGTTGCAAAAGGCCGGGAGATGTGGGTGACAAATTTGATTGGCCGAGGCGGCGCCGTGCCCATGGTGCATGCCGGAACGCTGTTGGGGATGCGGCATCCGAGCATGGTCTCCCCGAGACGCCGCGCATGGGCGCGCGGCAGGCTTGCAACCAGCGCCCGTCCGCCTTTCGGTCGCATCTTGCCCTTGCATCTGCAAATCCCAGGTCACGGATACCCGCAAAATGACGATTGAAATTGGCAACGCACCGTGCTCATGGGGCGTGGAATTCGCTGACGACCCGAGAAATCCAACCTGGCAACGGGTGCTCGATGAATGTCGCGACGCCGGCTACAAAGGCATCGAACTGGGCCCGGT
>JBBQCK010000328.1:0-4301 GCA_038318605.1 Tepidisphaerales bacterium
GCACGCCCCAAGAACCACCGACGCCAGCAGACTTTCGGCCAACGTGATTCCAAGACGAAGCCGGCGTCTAACTCCGCGCGCGCGCAGACCAACGCGGCGCATGGCCGCGTAGGATATTGCCATCGGCACGCTGTTCGGCGCTGATGACCTAGTACTGTGCGTATGGCTTTCCATCGCTTCCATTTCCAGTCAGGTCTGGCATGACTTCAAGCGTTTCCGGCTTGTAAATCCACCCGTAATTTCCAGTCGCGGCCGGCATCGCCTGGCCGTTGGCAATCACATTCACACTCGATTTCCCGTTGATTGGATTCGCAGGGATCTTCTCGAGGTACGGCCCGAGCGGATAGCTGCTCGAAGCTGTTGTGCTGATATCGCAATGATCGTCCGTATAGCCCGACATCTGCGCCAGCAAATCTGTTTCGGTCGGTGCCGCCGATGTGCTGCCGCCCGGATAGCCCGGAGGTGCATCTCGATGCTGCGCTTTGAAAACCGTCACCTGCATGCGCAGGTATCGCAGATCATCCTTCAGCGTGTTCTCCCGCGTCAGATGTGACGCATTGGAAAACTGAGGGAGCACCACCGCCGCCAGGATGCCCAGGATCACCACGACGATCAGGATCTCGATCAGCGTGAAACCCCTGCTTCCGCGCGTCTTCAATGGCCCATGCGGCGCCGCCGCGCCAAGGCCGATTCTGGATATGAGGTTGAGTGACATTCGCGTCCGCTCACTTTCTTACAAGGCCGGTCGCCGATGTGGTGCGTCGCCGTCTGTTTCCAGCCCCGGCAACACAACCACATCGACATCGTTTCAGGCGGTTGACGATTCCGCCGCCGGCCGATTTACAACTTGGGCAGTTATTCAGCGTAGACGTTCTTGCCGTCTTCCTGCGTCCCGAAGATTCGGCCCGTGCCGCTGCCGCTGGTGCCGTAGTCAAAGATAAAGGCGCACTTGGTGCTTACAGCCGCGCTGCCGTCGCCATTCTGAACGCCGGTTTCGCCGTTCAGAGGATTCGACGGAACCGCCTGCATGTAAGGCCCGAACGCATCCGTCGCAGTCGAGGCCGCGCCGTCCGAGTCGGTCTTGGTGGTAAGCGGATCCCAGTTGGTCACCAGGTCCGGCAAAACATCCTTGTGCTGCAGCTTGTAGAGCTCGATCTGACTGCGCAGCGTCTGAAGCTGGCTGGTCAGACTGCTCTTACGGGCATCCTGGCTGGCGTTCGTGAACTGCGGGATCACGATCGCCGCGAGAATGCCCAGAATGATCACGACGATCAGAATTTCGACGAGTGTGAAGGCACTGTTCCGGCGAACCTTCTTCACAACCTTCTTGACGTTGGACTTCTTGTTGCGGGTCTGCTGAGACATTTTCCAAACCTCCGACGGCCGCCTTTTGTGCTGGCCGAAAAATGAACTGGGTTATTCCAGAACGCGCTACTCTCCACCGAGAGCATCGGACCGGCATGCGCGGCACTTAACCGCGTTTCCAGTATTGATCGAAGCTCCAGGTCCGAGAATCACGTCCGGCCCTGTCGTGGCCAACGACACCCGCCGCGATTCATCAAGAGGCCGCCCGGCGTGCGGGACACACGTCCTACACGCCCCGGCCAGACAGATGGGATATGCAATTGGCAGTTAAAGGAAGCAAATCGAAGCAAACAGAAAAATCTGTTTGCTGCTTGCTGGGTGGAAGTTGCCAGTAAAATGCGTGTCGGGCGTCGGAGAATCGCTTTTTTCGATTACGAACCACCAATCACCTAACACACATAACTCACCTCTCCTCATCCTGAATCTGCATGCCCTGTTGCGCGCCGCGTGGACTAGCTATTAGTCGGCCGCCGCGGACGGTCGCGCCTACGACGATGCCCGCAGCGATGAAGACGATATTTTTGACGATGTATTGTCCCTCCATCGTCAGCCCGAATGGCGGCCGGCGCCAGATCTGCTCAGGATACAAAAAAAGCGGCGTGACAGTCCCATCCATCTGAAAAAAGAGCAGAAGCAGCGTTAGCCGCATGAAGCGGCCCAGAATCATCCCCAGGCCGATGGCGGTTTCGAGAACCGCCAACAGGAACCTTGCGAGGTCAGTATTAACTTGCCCGAGCGACAATTTGCCGATTGTGCCGGTCGCCAGCACGTCGGCCGGACTCAGCCCAGGCACGAATTTGACCGCTCCAAACCATAGGAATACCACTCCAACTGCCATCCGTAATAATCGCACTCCGTGGTGCGCCATCCAAACCGTAATGCGACGATCAATTTTGTCGAACATAATTGACCGATCATTCGCCTGCCCGATGGCGAAGCAAACCGTGCCCATCGGAGCATTTCGTCGCAGGCGCGAGCCGGGTGCCGCAGGTCGGCGTACCGGCAGACCTGTGCTGTCTCGATTTTCCAATGCAGACGTCTGAACCAGGTGGCAACACCGCGCCGCCGCGTGGTAAGCAGTATCAATAGACATCCCCGCCGTTCGAAAGCCTGTAAAAGCCAGACCCAACAGGCTGCCCAGCGACCCATCCCCAAAATCCGCCGAATAAAGGTTTTATAACGCCACCGGCCACAATATCCCCCGGCTAAGGTACGTTATATTGTCGATACTTCTCTTTACGGAGGCATCCCCATGCCGCGTGTTTTGCCTGCTGCCCTGCAGCCCTACAATCCAACGTCCGCCAATCCTTTTGACGATGAGAAGGCTGCGCATGTGCTTGCGCGTTGTGGCTTCGGGGGCACGCTCGAAGAGATTGCCGCGGCGCGCGATCAGGGGCTGGAAAAAACACTCGACAAGTTCTTCGCATTCAAGGATGCAGGTATAGATGATCAGCCCGGGCAGCCCGGCCCGGATTTGAAACGCATTCTCGGCGATGATTTTCCAACAAATCTGCGCGATTTCGTGCGCACGATGAAGGACAAGACCGACGAACAGAAAAAGGCCGCTCGGCAGCGATTTATGCAGTTGAACCGTCAGGCCGTCGGCGGTACGGCGCGATGGTGGCTGGCGCGAATGGGTGGCGGGCCGGCCCCGCTTCAGGAAAAGCTCACGCTCTTCTGGCATGGCCATTTCACCACCAGCGCACGCGACGAACGCAGCGCGATGCTCATGTGGCAGCAGAACGAACTGCTTCGCCGCGAAAGCGCCGGAAACTTCGCCCGGCTCACGAAATCGATCGCCCGCGACCCCGCCATGCTCGATTACCTGAACAACTCCCAGAACAAAAAGCAGAAGCCAAACGAAAACTTTGCCCGCGAGGTAATGGAGCTGTTCACCCTGGGAATCGGCCATTACACGGAAAACGACATCAAGGAAGGCGCCCGCGCCTTCACCGGATGGACGCATGACGGCGAACAGTACGTCTTTCGTCGCTTCGACCATGACTACGGCGAAAAGACCTTCATGGGCCGCCGCGGCAATTTCGATGGCGAAGACATCATCAACATCATTCTCGAACAGCCGGCCTGTGCCCCCTACATCGCAGGGCGCCTCTGGACCTATTTCGTGTACGAGGAGCCGGAGCCGGAAATCACCGCCGCGCTCGGACAACTTCTCGTTGATGGCAAGTGGGAACTTCGCCCATTGCTGCGCACGATCTTCTCCAGCCAGGCGTTCTTCTCGGCCAAGGCGCTCGGCGCGCAGATCAAAAGCCCCGTGCAGCTTGTCGTCGGCACGATCCACCAACTGGGCCTGAAAACCAACGACGCCATCGAAGCGCGGCTGCTCGCGCTCCTCGATCAGATGGGACAGGTTCCGCTCATGCCCCCAAACGTCAAAGGCTGGCCGGGTGGGCGAAACTGGATCAATACATCAACGCTTTTTGTCCGCCAGAATACATGCGTCTGGCTCGCCGGCGGCGAAGTGCCAGCCCTGGCGCCGGGTGGCCAGCGTAATAAGGGCCTCGCCGTCGGAATGCTCCGTCGCGGCGCGGGGAATGTAGACTTCAAGCCGGCCGAAAAAGGCCCCGCCGACGATATCGTAGACGAATGGGTCGCCCGGCTCATTCAGCGGCCAATACTGCCTGAAAAACAAAAACTGCTGATCGAAGCCCTCGGGAAAACGCCGAACGATCCCGAATCGATCCGCAAAATGATTCAGTTGATCGTTTCAATGCCGGATTATCAGTTGTGTTGATTGCTCTTGTGGTCTGGAGCGTGATGCCATGAACGATTCGATGCGAACGCGGCGAGAGTTTCTGCAAAAGTCCCTCGCCATTCTCGCCGCCACCGGCACCGTGCCTTCGTTTCTCAACACGACCGCCATGGCCCTCGCAAACCCCGCGGATGTCCTGCGCACTCAGGGGGCCTCCGGAAAG
>JBBQCK010000329.1:0-4301 GCA_038318605.1 Tepidisphaerales bacterium
CAAAAACACCTTCGTTCGCGGCGTAATTGCATCCTCAAGCTGCTGCGGCGTGATCTTGAATCCGTTATTTTCCTGCCCGCGTACGATGACATTCACGCCCCCCGCCAGTTTCACCTGCTCTGGATAGCTCACCCAGTAGGGCGACGGAATGATCACCTCATCGCCCGGGTTTACCACCGCCATGAACGCCATGTAAAGACAATGCTTTCCCCCCGCCCCGGTGGTGATCTGCGCCGGCGTATAGGCGAGCCCATTGTCGCGTTTGAATTTATCGGCGATCGCCGCCTTCAGCTCAGGAAAACAGGGCGTCGGCGTGTACTTTGTCTGCCCCTTATCCAGCGCGGCCTTGGCGGCTTCCTTGATGAACGTCGGGGTATCAAAATCCGGCTCGCCGGCAGCAAACGCTACAACATCCACCCCCTGCTTCCGCAGCGCCGCGGCCTTGGCGCTGACCGCCAGCGTAATCGACTCCGCCACCTCCTGAACGCGATCGGCAAGTGAAATCATAGTGCCGAAGCAGTATGAGCGCGGCCAGTTCTTCTGCAAGGCCGCCCGTTATGGGGACATCATGCGGCGGCCGCAGTTTTGCCCAGCCGCGCGAGCATTGCCGTGTTTCTGGTCACGACGATCCGCCTCAAACGGCCGTGCCCGAACGTCAGATTCGCGAAACGGACAGTACGTCAAATGGATTCAAACATTGAATTTCTGAAAACGACCGGAAATCAGAGTCATTGAAAGACAATAATGTCGGAACCCGATGATGGATCATCAACGAAACCAGCCGCACATCATGCGCACGCTTCCCGTGTACATCATGCTTTGCCACAAGCCCTTCCCAGATGGAATAGACCTGCGGCACGTCTGGAAGCAATTCAAAGACGGATCGTGCTGCCACAAGTTCCGCATTGGCCTGCGAAGAATTCATTCCAAGACCATTATTCGCCAGCGGACGGGTACAAACGACATACATTTCAAAGAGAGATTGAGCGCAAATTGAGAATTGTTCTCCGCGCTGCAGCGTAAGCCGCTCCATTGCATCCAGAGCGACCGGCCGGTGCGTATGGCCGTCTTGAATGATTCGGAGCAGGATGTTTGTATCAACGAGGATCATCCACTGTCCCGCTATAGATGCTTTCACGACTGTCGTCGACAGGCCGCTGCGCCGTTTGAGATCGGTCGGCCCATGTACGGAGCAACTTAATCCAAGGGTTGCCCGTCGCTTCATCTTCGATAATTTGAATGCGCACGTTCCGGCCGTGCAGGTCGCGCCGGTGCACCAGATCATCCCATTTTCCTTGGATCACTTCATCCGCCATAAAAGTCTCCAACACAACTATATCGCATTTTTTCGCCGCCGCCCTGCATCGGCGTAAAATGGCAACCCTGTGTTATTGGTAGGAGCGCCGAGCGACAATGCGAATACTCTAAGGTTCCGCTCTGCTGCCCCAAACCAGCACATTTCCGTCCTGCGTCCCCGCCACCTCCTTCTCGTTCACCACAAGCCGACGCTGGCTCTCCCCGACGCGCAATCTGATTGCCGTCACCGGGCCGCTGATGCGCACCTCGGTTGGCGTGATCCGCACAAATCCATGTCCCACGAAAGTAAACGACTCCTGTCCGTCTTCCAGTGTCATCGGTTTCGCAGCGGGGTCCTTCTCCAACTCCGGATTAAGCTTCACCACCGCTTCGTCGCGATCATCGAACTGCAGCAGGGCACGATCATCGAAAGCCGTCCCATCGGCACACTTTCCGGTAATCGCCACGGCCAATCCGGCATCCGTCCGCTGAATCGATCGAAACGCCGTCTCGTTCGCCCTGCCATTTTCATAGGGCTCGTGCAGCGCCGCAAAGACGGTTCTGGCTCCATGCCGATGAACCGCAATCGACACTCCGCCCCACTCGGCGCCGCTTGCCCGCTCATCCTTGTTTGCCGCGCTGCGTGGCGAGCCCGGCGTGTAGCCCTCGGGTGTATCAAACGCCCACGCCGTCGTCCCCGTCTCCGCCAGCATCGATACGCGCACGCCGATCTTGCGGGCATACCATTCTGCCCCGAATCTTGATTTGGACACATCCGCCCCGTGATATGTCTGCAACATGTCCACTGAAATTGCTCCGTCCGTCACCGCCAGTTGCCTGGCGCCGCTGATCGTCACCCAGGGCGGCCCTTGCGAACCTTCGGTCGCCAGCCGATAGCGGCGCGCTTCGGGCGAAAGCGCATCCAGGTTCCCCTGCCATTGCGTGGCAAAAAGCGTGTTCTGCAATTCATCCGATGGCGTCCACTTTTGGCCAGCCTCCTCGACCAGCGACCCCGGAGCATGCACCAACCAGTAGAAATCTCGCGGCTTTGCCTGCTCATCTCGCAGGAAAAAAACATCGAACAAATATCGATCCGTCAAAAACAGCGATCGGGATGCGTCGATGTTCGAGTAGATCCGCGACACCGCTTCCTTCGGCTGATCGCTTGAGCGCGCCTCATTTTTCCCAGTGAGCGGCACGATTGGAATTCCCCGCGTCGATACAAACTTCACATCGGCCGAAAAATCCCGCCGATTCGGCGTCTGGCCGATCGGCTGAACCATTTCCTGATCCACCACCACGCCGCATTCTCCGCGGTTGGTCATGTCCCACGGCCCGCCATTGTAACCCGCCGAGATCGATCGATTGCTGTAAATAGGCCGGTTAAACTGCTGATATCCCAACAGTGAAAAACAATCATTCGTGTAATGCACATAAAATTGCGCGAGCTGCATCGCCACCGCCGGTGCGGGACTCGTCCAGTATTCCGGCGTTTCGTTCGCGCGTAAAAGCGCGAATCCGCGCTGATCCGCCACATATGACCTCACCTCCGGCGGCTTGCCATCCTTCACCGAAATTGGGTCGAGCCCCCAGAAAAGCGTGGGGTAATAAAAGTTTTCACCCGGCTTGTGCATGCACGCCAGAAAGAATTTGTACTCCTCTTTTGGAAACCGCGCCGCCAGAATCTCAAACCATTGTGGCGTCTGAAGCATCACCACCTTCGCCCCGCGATGATCCCGGCCGTTCATGTTGGCCGAATACCATTCGTTCCACCCGCCGCTGCCGTCTGGAAAGTACGGTTCGACGAGAAAATGTCGCAGTAGCTGTCCGCCGCGCGTGTCCCCCATCGAGATTCGCTGAATGCCCGGCGTCGCACCTGGCATCAATGTTTCCGGATATCCCAAATCGATGTACGAGCCCGCATATCGTTCCAGCGTCGCGCCGTTTTTGCCTTTGAACCCAAACCCCAATTCCGTCAATCCAACGCGATCCAACCCGCGCGCATAGAGCAGAAGTTCCCCCATTAGGCTGGACATCTTGGCAAACTCTTCATTGTAAAAGCGGCCATCCGACAGATAGTCTCCGATAAACCACCGAAACGATCCCGGCGCATCCCACAGCTCGCGAATCAACTTTTCATCCCCCAGCGCCACCGACATCATCAATGTTCCGCATCGCCGCGGCAGCGCCAGATTGGGCAGAATACCCAGCTTCGCCGGATCGGTTTTCCACGTCTTGATGTCCTGGGCAATGTGCCCTCGAAACGTTTCCTCGATCTGCGCGCGTTGCTGCGGCGTCAGCGTGTCATACAAAACGTCATAGCGCATCGCCGCCAGGTAATTAGCGGTATGCAGCCCCGAACCCCCGCCGTTGTCGCTGATGCCATCCAGCGGCGAGTTGATGAACGACAACAGATACTTGCGTTCTTCATCCCCGGCCTTCTGATCCCCGAGCATCTGATATCTGAAAAGCCGGCCAAACGTGTTCGCCGGAAGTTCCGTCACCCGCTGTTTGGCCCAATCCTCGGTCAGACGTTTTTGAATCGACTGCTGATCCTCTTTGGTCCAGAGCATGTAAGGATGCGCCGGCGCCAAAAAATCCGCCATTACCGGCAATGCAAATATCGCCAGCAACGATATTCCGCTTAACCGCGCGAAGTGAATTCTCAATCGGTTCTCCTGGCTCGAGTTGGCCCCCGCGATGTGATTGTCACTCTACTCCTTTCCGTCAGCCTCAACCATGGCCAAAACAAAAACCTGGCGCTCGAGCATCGCTCAAGCGCCCGGTCTTTAGATTTCGCGGCCCTTCGCGCGCAGGAAGTTTTTACGCCGCCGGATTCAACCGGATGTAGTTGATATTGCCGGCAAACCCAAAGGTTCCGTTCGTATCAAACACAAGCTTCATTGTGTGCGTTCCCGCGCTCAGATTCACACTGGAGGCGGTGATCGTTGCCCAGTTCTGCCAGCCACCGGTGTTTTGAATTGTCATCGCGCCGGTGACATCCA
>JBBQCK010000330.1:0-4296 GCA_038318605.1 Tepidisphaerales bacterium
TTCGCTCTGGATCCATCTGGTCACGCCTGTCAGTTACCGCGTCGCCCGGCCACTCGGAGAGGGACTGCGCAACCGCGTCGTCTGCCGCAACAACATGGCTCTTCAGTTGATGCCCCAGGACTTGCTCGATGTGCGCCAGTCCATCGCCCTGGCCCTTGGCAAATTGAGATCAAGCGATGTCCTGACAACCTGGACCGACGCCGGGCCAGTCCCGGGCGATCCGGACTGGGCCGGGGGGACGGTGTTCAACGACCGGCGGACAATCGACGTGGCCGCCTCCCCAGAGGAACTGTTCCGGGCTATCTGCAAGGTCGGCGGCGGCCACGGTTACTACGCCGCCGACTCGCTCTGGCGACTCCGCGGGGCAATGGATCGGCTGTTCGGCGGTCCGGGGCTGCGCCGTGGCCGTCGCCATCCACAGAACCTCTGCTACGGTGACGCACTGGACTTCTGGCGCGTCACGCGCATCGACCGCCCTAATTGCCTGTCGTTGCGCGCGGAAATGAAGCTGCCCGGCGATGCGCTTCTTGAGTTCCGCACCGAGCCTCTGACCGGCGGTCAAACCAGGCTGATACAAACCGCCCGTTTCCGCCCGCGCGGGCTGGCCGGGCTGGCCTATTGGTACGCGGTGTTCCCGCTTCACGGATTGGTGTTCAGCGGCATGCTCAAGGGCATCGCCCGCGAAGCGGTGGCATCGCGCTCAACGGTCTGACACAACAACAAGCCGACGACGCCCCCGGCCACGTCATGCGGGGTAAACGCCACCCACTCCCACCCTTGCATACAATGGCGAGTTCACCCCTCGCCGCTCTTCCCAAGCCGAGGCAAAACCTCTTCCGCCCCGATCCGCCGACCGGGAAAACCGATGAACACATCCCCCTTACTTTTCAATTCGTGTTTACCTCTACCAAGCTTCCCTACGCTACCCACATCGCTGCCGCCGCGCGACACGGCGCAACAAAATGAGACAAAGTGCAACACTTTTTCGCCCGTCGCGCCGCCTCACCCGCTGGACTACAAGCCCCAAGTCCCATCACCACGCATACTTGCATCGCCCCGGCCCTTCCGCCGGCGCAACATCCGCCCAACCTGTCGCGCGACCGACTCGGCCAAGGAGAAGTCGATATCCAACATTGGTCGGCGCCAAATGACCCATCCGTCGGCCGCTCTGGCGGTGTGCCGCATCGCCCGCGACAACATCCTCGCCCGACGGCAGATTTAAAAAGTGGATGTCATCTGTTCTTCGTCCGCTGCGCCCCAGCGGCCGGCCGACCGCGAAGCAGAACAATAGCAAAGAGTTGCGTCCCGTTTAGTCTTCTCGACGCATCGACGCCAGGTCCGGGCCGGTCACATTGATGTTGCGGCCAGGCTTCTTCCCATCGTTGGCATTGGCGTTGAGAACATATTGACGGCTCACCTTTCCCGTGCCATCCGTGATCAATTGACAACTGAAATTGATGTAATCGGCACCCCCAGCCGTCAACTGGCTTGATCGGCCGATGCTGAAGTTCTCCGCGCTCCAGTTCACATTTGTGTTGATGACAAAAGCGCCCTCATCGTCGTAAACGAAGTTGTTCAGGTTGAAATACTGGATGCCGTTGCGGCCAGCGTCATTCACCTGAACCAGTGATGTCCCACGCAATCCCTTGATCTCAACGCGAACCTGCCGGCCACCCCGGGCGGCCTTGGGCAGCGAAGTGGTCAGGGAGAACGAGTCGCCCTTGCGCGTCAGTTGGAATATATCCGACATCGTCAGCGGATCGGGAAGCAGGGGCACACTCTTGAAAAACTTCTCCTGCTGCGTGCGCTGCTGTTCCTGGGCCTTCTTCATGACCGCGAGCCGCGCATCATCGGCCGGTGCGGCCGACGCGCCCGCCGCCGACACCGCCCCGGCCACGACAATAAACAGCCAATTCCTAATCAATCGCATCATGGGTTCCCAACTCGCCAATCCGGGAATCGGGCACCTCTGCCCCCGGCCAACCGCTGGGCATGATACCACGATCAGCCCCCCGATCGACAAGGCAAACGACATGGCCCCCGACTGAACGACCGCCTCGACTATTTGCCTGGATACACCGGCCGGGTCGAACCGGCCGGCTGGGTAGACAATCGCTTGGATGGCTTGCCCTCGATCCGTTCCCGCAACTGGTCCACCACCTTGGCCAGTTCGGCGGGGCCGTCCGGCAACTCCATTCCCGTCGTCGCCTCTCGGCAAAGCGCCTTCAACTTGGCGAACGCCGTCTCGCGGATGCGGACATCGTCGCAATAGAGGCATTCGAGAAGAAACTCCGGGTCCTGCCCAAGGCGCTGTGCCTCCTGTCCCGACAACTTGAGCATCGGACCCAGCACCTGCTCGTACAAAGCCATCTGCTGCGGCGACAGCGAACTCTTGTCCTGATGCACCAGGGCCAGCAGAAGATCCAAGCCCCCCGCTTCCAGTTCACGCGACGCCGCCTCGCGCTCCTTGTACGAATCCGCGTCAAGCCGGGGAAGTATCTTCTGCAATGTATCAACGCTCTTATCCGTCGGCCGCCACTCGGAACTGAACACCTGCCATGCGCTCACGGGATCCGCCGCCATTACATAATCCAGTTGCAGTTCCCGCAACAGCGGCCGAAGGTACTGCGACACCACCTCCGGATTTTGACGATGCATCGACGTCAGATCCGGGCCGCTCACGTTGATCTGGCGGCTGGCTTTCTTCCCATCGTTAATGTTCACGTTCAGCACTAACTGACGCGTCGCCTTTCCGGCACCATCAGAGTTCAACTGACAATTGAAGTTGATGTAGCCGCCGCCTCCGTTGGGCAATTGCACCTGTCGGCTGATGCTGAAATTCTCCGCGTCCCAGTTCACGTTTGTGTTGATGACAAAAGCGCTCTCGTCGTCGTAGACATAGTTGTTAAGGGCGAAATACTGTATGCCATTGCGCCCAGCGTCAGTCACCTGAAGCAGTGATGTCCCGCGCAATCCCTTGATCTCAACGCGAACCTGCCGGTTGCCCCGCGCCGCCTTGGGCAAATTTGAAGTCAGAACAAACGTATCGCCCTTGCAGGTCAGTTGGAACACCTTATCCATCGACATCTCGCCCGGAATCAGCGGCACGCTTTTGAAGGACTTTTCCTGCTCCGTGCGCTGCTGTTCCTGTGCCTTCTTAATGATCGCCAGCCGCGCATCATCGGCCGGGGCGGCCCATGCGACCGCCCCCAACCCCGCCAGTATCACAACGATGAGCAGCCGAATCCTTGTCAATCGCATCATGGGTTCCCATTCCGTCGGCCAGTGTCCGTGGCACAAAATGCCCCGCCAACAGCGGGCCATGATACCATCCCCACGGCGATGTCGCCACATCCAAACAGCGATTTCTACGGCGTCAACCTCGCCACAAGCGCCTGCGGGCCGGTGTTCTGGCGTTGGACGGAGAACCGCGCCGCTCCTCCGCGGCCGGCGCAAAACATCTTCCGCCCCGATCCGCCATCCGCGATCCGGCCCAACCCCTCCCGCCCCGATCGAGACCACGAGGGACCATGCCAAGCCCAGTTCCCGCGCCGATTCGCGCAAAACGCGCGTGCCCAAGGCAGCGGCCGTCCCCAACACCTCAACCCCAACCGCTTCGCCGCACCCAGGTCCCGGACGACCCCAAAGGCGCCTCACCCTCGAGCGGCGCAGTCGAGGCCCGCCGTCACAGCTTGCATCCCGCGCCCGCCTTTCGCTGGCGTCTGCCCGTCGGCAACCTATCATGCATCAGCGGCGCGAATATTATTCCGCCCCTTAATGCCCGCACCTTGTTGTTCGACGCATGAGTTCTACCCGCGATCAAATTTCCGAGCCGGCCGGTGATGGCCGGCCCCGGCGGCTGTATCTCGACAACGCTGCCACGAGCTTTCCCAAGCCCGCCGGCGTGGCCGAGGCGATGGCCTCGTACGCCACCAACCTCGGCGCCAGCGCCGGCCGGGGTGCGTATCGCGAGGCTATCGAAACCGGCCAGCTTCTTTCCGACTGCCGCGTGCTGCTCAATCGCCTTTTCCACGGCGAAAATCCCGACCACTTTGTCTTCACGCTCAACTGCACCGATGCGTTGAACATCGCCATTAAAGGCGTATTCGCCCTTCCCGATGCCGGGCATGCGATCTGTACCCACATCGATCACAACTCAATTCTTCGCCCTTTGGCGGGGCTGCACGAACGAGGGTTTTGCGATGTCACGCGCGTCGGCGTTGATTCGGCGACGGGCCTGGTTGACCCTGATGAAATCCGGCGTTCCATCAAGCCCGGCACGCGCGTCGTCGCAAT
>JBBQCK010000331.1:0-4291 GCA_038318605.1 Tepidisphaerales bacterium
GCCATTCGCTGCGACGCCCCACCGCGTGCCGTCGCGGCAGGTCTTTGGTCTCCCGTGAGCGCCGCCATCGCAGCCGCGGCCGTGCGATACGTATTAGCGCTGCAGCGCTGTGTCTTTCACCGATTCGGTCCAAACTCTCCACGGCACCGCACCTCCGGATTATCGCGAGACGCGGCGCTGCCGAAGTGGGGCGCCGCGGCGTGGATAATATATTTGTTGATCCTGATGACGGCGCCCGCCGGCGCGGAGGTGCAGAGCGCCGTCATCGCGCCCGGTTTTCGATATGTGCCAAATCGATGGACACCCGTCAGCGTTCAGGTTGAAAACACCACACGCAACACGGAGGATGCGCTGATGCGGTTTGGCGACCCCGCCCATCCGCAGTTGGGCGATCCGGCCGCCCCGGTTTATTTTGAAACGCCCGTTCTTCTTCAGCCAAACAGCCGGCAGCACTTCATCACCTATGCATATTTCGGCGCGTCCCCCGATGCGCGACGTGCGGCCAACAGCGGCACCAACGCCGACAACCTCGGTAATGTCTCATGCCGCATCGCTGGCGGTGGCGAACTCTGGAGCTTCCCATTCAGTGCGCCGCGCACCGAAGCCCTGATACTGACGATCGGCGATCGTTCGGACCGAATTCCGGCCGCAAGCGTTTTCGATTTTGCAAAATTTGTCGGCGCGCTGAATGGCACGGACACCGCTTCATCCGTCGCCAACGACATCGACGCGCTGCCGCGCAACGGCATCGGATATGACGGCGTGCGGGCGGTTGTTCTCGATGGATTGTCGCCCGATCTGCTCGATATCGGCCAGCGACAGGCGCTACTCGATTGGCTGCTGAAAGGGGGCGTGCTGATTGTTCAATGCCCCGATGAATCGATGCAACTTGCATCGAGTTGGCTCGATCCATACCTGCCGGTAGACATCGTCGGGTTCGCGGAGACAAGCAAACTGAAGGCTGACTGGCCGCTGCGGAAGGATATCGCGATCTCAAAAACGTTCCTCCGGTCGATCCCCATTGCCAACGCCATCGCACGGCCCGAAGCGACCGTGCTTCTCGCTGACGCCAACTACGCCCATGCCGCATGGCGGCCCGTAGGCCTTGGCAGGGTGGTGTGCACCAGCTTTCCGCTCAATGCGCTCGATGGTGAGGCTGACGCATCGCAAATCTGGCGAGCACTACTGGCGATTGACACCCCGCCCGGCGGCGACTGGCGGTATTCGACCGCAATGCTCGCCGACAAAGTGGTGAAAACTGGCGAGCCGCTGCGCCCGGCCGGTCAGCAAAACAGGCCGCTGGGAGCAACGCCCGTGCGCGACCAGCCCCAGAAAACACTCTTTGAAGCGCTGGGCGACCTACCGGCGCCGCAGTGGAAAATTGCGGTCGTCCTCGCCGGCGGATACGCATTGATCGTGCTGCTTGTGCAGTTGTTCATCCGCGGCGCGGCGCGGCCGAGAGCGTATGCCGTCACCAGCGCTATTGCGATCGCCGGCTTCGGCGCTCTGATCGTGCGCAACCAGATCAGCCAGCACGGCGCGCCGCTCATTGAAAGCCGTCTGACACTCATCGACATCGGCGCTGAAGGGGGCGGCCGCCAGCAGGAAGCAGTAGCGATATACGGTCCGGCCGCAGATGAAAGAACACTCAAAGCCATTGAGCCGGGCGTGGCGATCCGCGCGACGCTTCTGCCGGCCGGCGTCTCAAGCGCGATCCAGGTCATGCCGGCAAGGGCCGAACGTGCAGGCTCAAAAGATCGGCCGCGGCGCATTTTCCTCGCTGACCAGAGCATCTCCGCCGATCACCGACTCGATGCACTGGGGTCGTTCGGGCCCGCGGGAACAATTCACTTGACCATCAACAACGCGCTGGGCATGCCGGTGCGCGATGCGCTGCTCGTGTACGGCCCGGACAGTTTTCGCATCGGCGATCTGCCGCCCGGGAAAAGCGAACAGGATGTGGCGATGAAAAGCCGCAACGAGAGCGGCCGATTCGTCACTTCGAACGTCGTCACCGCCACCGTTGCGCTGCGCAACCAATTTATCAAAACGGTTCTCGCGCCCATGGCCGGCGATTCGGGCGTGCGCGATGAGTTGCCGACTGCCGCGATCATCGGCTGGACGCCCGGCGCCATAGCGTCCGTATCCGTCGAGCCCGCCGGCGACGAAAAACGCTCGCAGACCATGTTGCGCGCCGTCGTTCGCTTTCAGGTCGCCGCATCTGGCGCGCAATTGCACATCGACGGCGCATTCAATCATCTGGTCGCCGGCGGACAGGCGCTGACGTTTTATCATTCGATCCCGCGCACCTGGGACACCACGCAATCGGGCGAATGGGCGATGGGATTCGCGCCGCCTCCGAGTCTCGGTCGATTGAATATCACCAGGGCAGTGCTGCGAATCGACGTTCAGGCGCAGCTCCATCGCCTGACCCTGTCGCGTCGTGGCGGCGAATCGATCGCGGTACTCGAAAAGCCGCTCGGTGCTCAGGCGTTAGAATTCATCCCCACGCCGGGCGATTTCGACGAAAACGGCTGGGTATGGATCAAACTGAAAGTCGAGCCGGCCGACGTCAGCAGCGGCGGCCTCGCGTCGCAATGGCAGATGAACAGCCTCAACATCGAATACGATGCCACCGGCACCGGCGATGCGTTCGAGCCGGTGATGCCGCAGGCTATCCCGCGCCCGGGAGCGCCCAAGCCCGCCATACCCTTGCCGCCGGTAAAAAAGCCACCCGCGAAGCCAAAGCCAAAGTCCTGACGATCGACCACGCGACTCAATTTCCTCTACAGAGCAGACCTTTTTATGCCCGTCGATTACAGCCAAGTCATACTCGAAACGAGCGAGCTAACGCGGACCTATGGCCAGCAGGTCGCCTTGGATCACCTCAACCTCAAGGTGCATCGCGGCGAAGTGTTCGGCTACATCGGACCAAACGGCGCCGGCAAAACAACGACGTTCCGCATCCTATGCGGCCTGTTGCAACCCACCAGCGGCTCGGCACACATCGGCGGCGCGGATGTCACCAACGACCCCGACCTCATCAAACAGCTCGTCGGATTTTTGCCGGATAACTTTGGCATCTACCCGACGCTGAGGGTGTGGGAATATCTCGACTTTTTCGCCGCAGCTTACAAGGTGCCTCGGAAAGAGCGGCCGGCGCGCATCGAACGATGTCTGACGATCGCCAACGCCTTGGAGTTTCGCGAGAAGTTCATGGGCGCACTGTCGCGCGGCATGAAGCAGCGCGTCGGCATCGCCAAGACATTACTGCACGATCCGCAGGTGCTGATTCTCGACGAGCCAGCCGCGACCATCGATCCCCGCGCCCGCATCCAGATGCGGCAGTTGCTTCGTGAACTGGCGGACCTTGGCAAGGCGGTGCTCGTCAGTTCGCACATCCTTCCCGAACTCGCCGACGTGTGCGATACCGTGGGCATACTTGCCGCCGGCAAACTCGTCGCATGCGGGCCGGTCCATGAAATTATGCGCACCGTCCAGCAGAAGCGGCTGATGGAGGTGCGGGTGATCAAATTCCCGCGGCATGCGCGAGAGCTCCTTACGGCGCTGCCCGGCTGGGAAGAAGTGCCCGGCGGCGGTGGGGAAAATGTGCTTCGCTTTGAGGTTCAGGCGGATGAAAAACAGGTCGCTGAGGCGCTGCTGTCGCTCTTGCGCAAGGGTATCCCCGTGAGCAACTTCGCCGAAGTGCCTGCCGACCTGGAAGATGTTTTCATGAGCCTGACATGACCACAATGACCCAGCCCAATCCGATCGTGCCGCGAGCGCCCTCCGCAACCGCCGGCGCTGGTGTCAGCCGATTTTCCAATCCGGTTCTACGCAAGGATCTTCTGGCGCTGCTGCGCCTTCCTCGCGTGGCGGCCATTCAAATTTTCTTCGTCGCGGCGCTGGCGGCGCTGCTCATCGCCGGCGGCGCCGGCGGCGAATCGGATCTGCTATCCGGGCTGGTCGTCGGGCAGATTGTGCTCATGGTGCTGTTTGTGCCGGGAGTGGCGGCCGTTTCCATCTCCGGTGAGCGCGAAGCCAACACGCTCGAAATGCTCTACGCATCGCGCCTTTCTCCGACGCAGATCATTCTTGGCAAACTCGGCTCAGCGCTGAGCTTCCCGCTCATCCTGCTCGTCTCCGGCCTGCCGCTGGCGGCGCTTTTAACGTTTCGCGGAGTCGATGCATCGCAGATTCTGAAGGCATACGTCATCCTGACAACGACTGCCATCCTGTTGGCGATGCTTTCGCTGGCGATATCGGTCCTGTGCCGCCAGAGCGCAACGTC
>JBBQCK010000332.1:0-4288 GCA_038318605.1 Tepidisphaerales bacterium
AAGTCGCCTCCCGCTCCTTATAACGGTCGAGCAAACTGCGGTTGACCCGATAGGTTGTCTTCTCGATTCGCCGCAGCGCCGCGTCGAGGTCCAAAAGCCGCAATTCCGCAGCGAACCAAAGAATCGGGAGTGTACGGAGCGGCCAAAGGCCCAGCCTTGCGGCCTCTTTCCAGCCGTCCTTTTCATCGATCAGAACTCTGGAAGGCTTAATTTCGATGGCCAGCGAAAGTGCGTCACGTTCTCCGGCATCAAGGACGCGCGAAAATGATGCCGTTCGCGTCGGCGATTGAAGCACCAGCCACTTGGGAAGCGCCATCTCCGCCCATTTCCGAACCTTTGAGGGCGTCTCAGGATGACATAGCTCCTCCAAGATCACCGGAGTCGTTACGACCGTCTTAAAAATCCGCGGCAGCACTTCAACCTCGTCGATTTCGACCAGGTAGCGCAGCGGTGTTGCATCAGTAGCAACGATCACTTTCGGAAATTTGCCCGAAGATCGGCCAAATCCAACGCGAACTCGTCCTCCGACAGCTCCAGCATGACCCCATGCTTCTTCAAAACAGCGTCAACCGACATTCGGTGGATACCGAGCGCCAGACCGAGTTCGGCAGCGGTAATCCTTTCCCGCCGATACAGGTCAACTGCGTATGCTTCACGAGCGTCTGCCGCCAAATCCGGAGTGTCATGCCGTAAACGCTGTTCGATGTCGGCGGGCAGATCAATTGTGATGCTAAGTGCCATAACGAAGATGCTACCACGCTGACGCACCCCCGTGTTGTAAAATATAGCGCGGACTGGGGGTGTTCAGGATGGGTAACACGACTCAGGAAAGCTCAATCCGCAAGTTCGATCCGGCGTTGAAAAGCTATTGGGCGCCCACCTGAAGCCGAACATACTTTTCAAGAGTCAGGCCCTTCGACTTCAGCATTGCGCCGACAGTTCCCTTGTATTTGCCGGCGTTGAAGAACTCCTGGTCGAGCAAAACGCGCTCGCCGAAAAATGCGTTGAGCTTTCCTTCGGCGATCTTTTCGGCGATCTGCTGCGGCTTGCCGGTCGCCTTGGCTTGCTCGACTGCCAGTTCCTTCTCCTTGGCAACCAGCTCTGCCGGCACGCCGTCGCGATTGAGCGAAACCGGATTGCTGAACGCGATATGCCCGCCGACATCGCTGACAAGTTCGGCGGTCACGTTGGCCGCGTCTCCTGAGAGGCTCAGCAATACGCCGATCTTGCTATTGATTGCATAAAGATACATGCCAACCGCGCCGCCCGCGTTCGAAAGCACGGCCGTTCGGCCAATCTGTACATTCTCGCCGGTCTGTTGGGCAACCTGCGTAATTTGATTCTTCACTTCGGCGTCGGCGGCGGCTTCGAACCTGGCGTCGGTCGCCAATTTCTCGGCGGCGTACTTCGCCAGCACCTGCAGCGGCTCGCTCTTGGCGGTGAAATCCGTATTGCACAGCACCTCGACCAGCGCCGCTGTCTTGCCATCCTTTGCGCGGACGCCGACGATGCGGCCTTCCGAAGCGGTGCGCTCCGTCAGCGACGCCTTCACGCCCTTCTTGCGAAAAAACTCGATGGCCTTCTCGAGTTCCCCACCGGTTTCCTGAAGTGCCTTCTTGCACTCCATCATGCCCTGGCCGGTTTTCATTCGCAGTTCGTTGACCAGCTTTGCGGTGATCTCCGCCATGATTCAATCTCCAGATGGTTCAGTTGTCGAAAGACAAGTGCGGGGGCGAGGCTAACCTCGCCCCCGACACCGAAAAAACATCGTATAGCCCCCGAATTGCGCTCAGGCCGTCGGACCGCCTGTCGCCACCGGCTCGCCCACTTCCGCCGCAACCTCCGCTGGTGCTTCAGCACCTTCGGCCGCAGCGGGCTCTTCTGCGGTGTCTGCCTTGAATTGCGAACGGCTCGAACGCCGGCGCGGCTGCTGGCCGGCCTGCGGCTCGTCGGCCTTATCGGCGCGGGATTGTTTGCCTTCGATAATCGCGTCGGCGATTTCCGAAAGAATGATTTCGACCGCACGCATCGCGTCATCGTTGGCCGGGATCGGCAGGTCAATCAGGTCCGGATCGCTGTCTGTGTCGATCAGGGCAATGGTCGTCACGCCCAGCTTCTTGGCTTCCTTTACCGCGATGTGCTCGCGACGGGTGTCCACCAGCAGCATGATCGCCGGCATCTTTTCCATGCGGCGGATGCCTTCAAGGTTCGACTTGATCTTGTCCATTTCACGCTTCAGCGTGGACTTCATCTTCTTAGAGTAGGTTTCGATCTGGCCGGTCTCCCAGAGCTTCTCCAGCTCGTCGAGGCGCTGCAGGCGGCTGCGAATGGTTCGGAAGTTGGTGAGCGTGCCGCCAAGCCATCGCTGGGAGACATAGTGCATGCCACAACGTTTGGCTTCATCCTGGACGGCATGACGGGCCTGGCGTTTGGTGCCGACGAAGAGAATGTCTTTTCCCTGTGATACGGTCTGGGAAATCAGTCGCTTTGCACGAAGCAGGCCTTTGACGGTTTCGCGCACATCAATGATGTGAATCATGTTGCGCTTACCGTGGATGTAGGGTTCCATCTTCGGATTCCACCGGCTGACCCGGTGTCCGAAATGCACGCCCGCATCGACGAGTGATTTGACCAGTTCTGCTTGTGAAGCCGCCATGAGAATCTCCGGTTTCGGCCCGTGATATTCCGACGAGCCGACAGCCCCGCGGGTGGCCGCCGCCAGAATGCTGGCCGACCCGTTCGGGCTTAATGTAAAAAAGAGGATGTAACAACACCCCGCGACAGTCAGATCGAACCCGGCCATTGCCGAACCGACACCATCCACGAGCCGACCCCTGGCGAGTCGGAAGGGCAAATCTATCCCGGCCGCCCGCAAATTTCAACCAGCAGCGACCTGAAATCCTGCGAATCGGCCGCAGGGATAGCCTTTGCGGTGGTGGAAATGCCGCCTTGGCTTCCAAGTCCATGCGAGCCTCATAAAGCCATCGCGATCACGCTTATTTTCAGGTTCCCACGGGTGTCGCCGACTGGCTGGTCGGTGTTTGTGACGCCGACAGAAGCTCGGACGCGCGCTGGCGGAGCAGGTCGATCTTTTCCCGCACTTCCTGCGCCATGCGGGAGTTGGGAAATTCGTTCATCAGAATGTCTCCCAGGCGCACCGCCTGCAGCCAGTCGTGATCGCGCACGCAGATGGTGAACTGCTGGCCCATCAATTGCAGCTTGTCCTTGAAAACCCGCCGGGCTGTTTCCTGCATTGCCTCAGCCTCGGCCGGCGTCAGATAGGCGTCGAGTTGGCGCAGAATTTCAATGCTGCCGTCTACATCGTGCCGGGTGACGGCGTCGTTCCAGGCATCCAGGAGCCGCTGCTTGTGGTCGGCGCGGCGCTGCTCGATATCCTGCGGCAGGCGCTGGGCAGCCGGCTCGCCGGGGAATAGCTTCATTACCCGCTCCGCCTCGCGCAGGGCCTGGTTCCACTGCTCGCTACGACAAAAGCGGTCGATCGACGCCATCGAGCCTTCAACCTGCCGACGGATTTCCTCGTGCTGCAGTACCTCAATCTCCTGACGAAACAGATCCGCCTCGTTGCGATATCCGAACACACGCTCGATTTCACCCGCCAGCACGAGTGCGGCCTGATAGTCCTTCCGCAAAATTTCCTCGCGAATCGCCCGCCGCAGCGCATCGCGCTCGTTTTCGCGAAACGCCACCGCCTTGGCACGCTCGCTGATAAGTTGCTGTTCACTGACCAGATTCAAAAGAACATTGATCTGCTGCAACCGCTCATTGACCGGATTAAGGAGCTCGTCGAGGCGCACGACATCCTGATCCCGCATCGTCTGCTGATTCAGCGCCAGACACCACACCGCCAGCACAGCAAAAACGCTTGCGCAGCCGGCCGCCAATATAGAGTGTTCATTTCGAGTCGCCGTCAGATATATCCCCACTGCGAACACCGAAAGCGCAAACAGCAGCACCAGCGGAAACATCCACAAAAGCGATTTATTGCGCCTGTGCTGCGAGTGAGCTGCACCCTTGCCTCCCACAGATCGAGAACTGTCCGAGCCATTGACAGGAACTTCCAAAAGGCACCTCGCTTTATGTCGCAATAGTACAGGCCGCTTCACAAATCCGTCAATTGAAGACTTCGCGCGAAGCAGGATTCTCAGTGGAAGTCCATTTCCGCAGACGAGCATCAAGGACCTGACAACTAAAAACAGAATATTGAATCGGATCCCTCCTCTGGCGATAGTGCGGCCGACCCCATGCGCATCGTTCATATCATCACACG
>JBBQCK010000333.1:0-4263 GCA_038318605.1 Tepidisphaerales bacterium
GCACAACTTCTTCAGCCCCTCGGTCGCAAGCGAAAGTTGTTCGAGATACCCCTCGCGTAGCGCACGGGGTTCGGTCAGCAGTTCGCCCATCTCTTCCAATCCTTTGAACAGTGTCACATCCTCAAATGGAAATTCGATCTCCATCGGGTCCATCACCTGGAACACCATCACCTCATGCTTCTTATAGCGCAGGTGGCGCAGGCCCTTCTTGATGCTGGCGAGGTCGTCGAAAAAATCGGAGAGAATCACAATCAATGAGCGATGCGTCAGCTTCTCCGCCAGTTGATCCAGAATTCGTCCGGTATTCGTCTTTTTCAAACGCGGCGTAAGCGTCAGTTCCTTGGTGATTAGCCGCCACTGCCCCGGCGTGTTGCTCGGCTTGTGATATCGCTTCAGATCCTGATCGAACACCGCAAGCCCGGCCGAATCCTGCTGCTGAATCGCCATGTACGACAGGCTCGCCGCGATCGCGGTTGCATGATCGTATTTGCTCCAGATTTCCTTCCCCTCGCCCACCGAGCTATAGGCCATCGACTCGCTGGCATCGACAATGCTGATTAGGTGCAGATTCGTCTCTTCGAGATATTGTTTCAGATAAATCTTGTCGCTGCGGCCGTAAACTTTCCAGTCGATATGCCGGATGTCGTCGCCCTGCACATACGGGCGATGCTGCGCGAACTCGACGCTGATCCCCTGATACGGCGAGCGATGCATACCCGTCATCAGTCCCTCGACAATCAGCCTCGCGCGCAGATCGAGCGACGCGATCCGCGCCAGCGTGCGCGGGTCGAGATACTTTCGATAATCAACACTGGCCTGGGTGTCTGGAACGCTCGACATGGCAAGCTCGGAAATCCGCAGAAATCGCTACGCAAACCGCCTCGGCATCGCCACTCAAACGCGCTTCAACCGGCCTTGACTGCCGGCTGCTCGCGCAGCAGCTTGGCCATGTTCTTATCCAATTCGTCGTATTGCTGGCGCGGAATGAAATCGATCAGCTTGCGAACGATGGCGTCACTGCGAATTCCTTCAGCCTCGGCGTTGAAATTCGTCACGATGCGATGGCGCAACACCGGCAGCGCCACCTGCCGGATGTCCTCAGTACTGACGTGATAGCGTCCCTTCAGCAGCGCGCGCGCCTTGCCCGCGAGGATCAAATACTGGCTCGCTCGCGGACCTGCGCCCCAACCGACAAATTCATTTACAAAATCGGGGCATCCCCCCTCGCTCCTGCGTGTCAGCCGCGTGAATTGCAGTGCATATCGAATGACATGATCCGCCACCGGTACCTTACGCACGATTTCCTGGAGCGCCACAATCTCGTCCCCGCTGAGCACATGCGAAAGGTCAACCGTCCGCCCTGCCGTCGTCAGGCGCACGATCTGAAACTCCTCTTCCTCCGACGGATACCCAACGTGAATGTTGAACATGAATCGGTCGAGCTGCGCCTCAGGCAATGGATAGGTGCCTTCCTGTTCGATCGGATTCTGCGTCGCCAGCACGAAAAACGGCTGCGGAAGCCGATGCTGCTTGCCGCCGGCTGTCACCTGATGCTCCTGCATCGCCTCCAGAAGCGCTGCCTGAGTCTTGGGGGGCGTGCGGTTGATTTCGTCCGCCAGCACCACGTTCGCAAAAATCGGCCCGCGCACGAACCGTAGCTGGCGCGAACCGCTCATCTTGTCTTCTTCGATCACTTCCGTGCCCGTAATGTCCGAAGGCATCAAGTCAGGCGTGAACTGAATACGGTTGAAGCTCAAACCCAGCGTCCGGCTGAGCGTCGAAATCATCAACGTCTTTGCAAGCCCCGGCACACCCACCAGTAGCGCATGGCCGCGGCAAAACAGCGCCACCAGAAGCTCCTCGACCACTGCTTCCTGACCGACAATGATCTTGCCAAGTTCGGTCTTCAGGTCGTGATACGCCTTTTGCAGCTTTTCAACCGCCGCAAGTTCGTCCGCCCCGAGGTCCGTGGTGGTCGCCTGAACGATGCCAATCTGCGCTTCAGACATGTGTCCGCTGCTCCTTGAACAAAACCGTGCAATCGGATCATCAATGGATGATCCGCCGTGTCCCCCCATAGGATGCGCTGCCGGCGGCAAAGTTTCATGCCCGAACTACCAGAAGTCGAGACCGTCGTCCGAACGCTGCGGCCTACAGTTGCCAGCGCACGAATCATACGCGTAAAGACACTCCGCGCCGACATCGTCACGCCACCGCGCGCCAGCCTTCGTCAACGTCTTGCCGGCCAGGTTTTTGCTGACATCCAGCGCCGCGGCAAGAAAATTTTATTCACGCTCAACACCGGCGAACAATTCGTCATCCATCTGGGAATGTCCGGCCGGCTGACCCTTGATGCGCCCTCAACTCCCATCCGCCCGCACACGCATTTTATTCTCGAGCTGATCCCCTTGTCCGGCCAACTGCTACAACTGCGATTTGTCGATCCGCGCCGATTCGGCGGAATCTGGTGGCTGGGCACTTCCCTGTCAGCCGATGATCGCCTCGGCCCGGAACCATTGAAGGTTTCTACCGCCCAGCTGAAAGCCCGCCTGGCCAAAACCCGCCGCGCGATCAAAACTGCGCTTCTCGATCAGCAACTCATTGCCGGCATCGGCAACATCTACGCCGACGAGGCGCTTCATCGCGCCGGCATCGATCCACGCGCGGCCGCCTGCACATTGGACAATATTGAGGTTGGCCGCCTCAATCGGGCAATCAAGCAGGTGCTCCATTCCGCAATCAAATCCCGTGGCAGTTCGCTGCGGGATTATGTCGATGCCAACGGCCTGGCCGGCGGATTTCAAAAGCTCCATCGCGTCTATGCCCGCACCGGCCAGCCATGCGACCACTGCGGCGCACCCATCCAGCGAATCACACTTGCCGGCCGCTCAACGCATTTCTGCCCCGCCTGCCAGCACCGCTAAATGACGCGTCCGTTAATCCTGCCTTGTCGCAGCGATTAAAGCGCACCTTTCGATCCTGCATGGCGGCAACCCTGATTTTCGATTCGCGCACCGCGATTTATCCTGCTGCCTTCTTCCAATCCGTCGGATCGGCCAACTCGCACTCTGCGCTGGCGCCCTCCCACAGACGATGAGCAATCGCGCGGTGTTCATCACAAGCCAGAACCTGCCGCCATGCATCAATCGTCCCTGGCCGCGCATATCGCATCGTCATCACATCGACCCTGCGCACTGCCTCCGCAAACCGCCCGGCGGTGACCTGCCCCACCTCCACCTGATTCGCCAGCGACTCAATCGCGTGCCATTGAACATCCGGCGTATGGCAAACCAAAAAAAGATCAATCCCCGCCTTCAAGCCCCGGCCAATCGCCTCATCAACTGTGTAATGATCGGCGATCGCCTTCATCTCCAGATCATCACTGATCGCCACCCCATCAAACCTCATTCGATCGCGCAGGATGCCGTCCAAGGCCGGCCGGCTCATTGTCGCGGGATACGCGTTGTCCATTGCCTCGAACACGACGTGTGCCGTCATCACCGACGCAACATCGGCCGCCACCGCCGCCGCAAAAGGCTTCAATTCAACGTCATTTAGCCGATTCATGTCATGTGCAAGACGGGGCAATGCCTGATGGCTGTCCTGCGCCGTGTCCCCATGTCCCGGAAAATGCTTGGCGCACGCAGCCACACCCGCGCTCTGCATGCCGCGCAGCATCGCGCATCCCATTCGCGAAACCACTTCCGCATCGCGCGAAAATGAGCGATCGCCGATCACCGGATTCGCCGGGTTGGTATCGACATCCATCACCGGCGCAAAATTGAGATCGATGTTTACCGCCCGCACTTCCCGCCCAAGCACCCGCCCGACCTGCCACGCCATCGCTTCATCACTCAGCGCCCCCACGGTTCGCATCGGCGGCAGTGAAGTAAATCCCTCGCGAAGCCGCGCGACCCGCCCACCCTCCTGATCGATTGCGATGATGATCGGCCGGCCGGCAACCTCCTTGATTTCCGCCGCAAGCCGCGCAACCTGCCCCGCCGACTCTATATTTCGCTTGAAAAGGATGACCCCGCCCACCCCGCCGTCCAACAGCCGCTTCAGTTCGGCTGTAACGCTCGTTCCTTCAAAACCGACGCACAACAGCCGTGCAGCATGTTTCGTCGCGTCGCCCATGCACCGCAAAGTATCGGCCTATGCGCGCCATCGCAACTGGCACCTTCAAGCTCTCAATATTCCAGTCAGGCCGATCAGTCGCCGCTGGTCTCTTCCAGAATCTTCCTAAGGTAACCATTCTCCCGC
>JBBQCK010000334.1:0-4258 GCA_038318605.1 Tepidisphaerales bacterium
TCAGCCTTCTGCTGGCATTTGCCGGCCGCGAATATCACTCGCTCAATTTTCTGCCGACCTGACAGTCCATGATTCCACTTCGCCGACCGGCGCGACTACCATCGGCTTTTGCGGAGTGATTCATGGCAGACAACGTCGCGCGGCAGATTGTGATCGTGGGTGGCGGATTTGGCGGCGTATACACCGCCATCCAGCTCGAAAAAATGCTGGCCGGCCGGACCGACATCCAGGCAACCCTCATCAGCCGCGACAATTTCTTTCTGATGACCCCCCTGCTCTTCGAGGCCGGCTCCGGCGTTCTGGAACCACGCCACGCGGTGCATCCAATCCGGCCATTGCTTAAGCGTGTGCGGTTCATCGAAGCCGAGGTCCATTCGATCGACTGCGACGCCCGCACCCTCTGCTGCCGCCACGCCGAACGTTCGCCTGAAAAGGAAATCCACTTCGATCAGCTCGTCGTGGCACTCGGCGGCGTGACCAACACGAAGATCATCCCTGGCTCTGAGATGGCAATGCCCTTCAAGACGCTCGGGGATGGCATCGCGCTGCGCAATCACGTTATTGATCGCTTCGAGGCGGCCGATGTCGAGCCCGATCTGCGCAAACGCCGCGAGCTGATGACCTTCGTCGTCGTCGGCGCGGGACTGGTGGGCGTCGAACTCATGGGGGAACTTTCTCACTTCATCAAAAGTGTCGCCCGCTCCTACCCCAATCTCCGTGACATGCCCCGAAGTCTTGTTCTGCTGGAGAACGGTCCGAAGGTGCTCCCCGAGATGGATCGCGATATCGCGGATTTTGCCGTCAAGGTGTTCAAGCGGCGTCAGATCGACGTGCGCGTCAGCTCTCCGGTCGAAAAAGTGGAGCCGCATCGCGTACACATCAGGGGCGGCCAGACAATCGAGGCCGGCACCATTCTGCTGGCGGCCGGCGTTGCCCCCAATCCCCTGCTCGAGCCGATGAATCTCGAAAAATCCCGCGGCCGGTTGCAGACTGATGCGACGATGCGCTGCATCGGGCGCGACCACATCTGGGCCATCGGAGACTGCGCCCTGATTCCCGATCCCGATGGCAAGCCCTATCCGCAGCTCGCCCAGCACGCCCTGCGGCAGGCGCGCCTGCTCGGCCCGAATATAATCGCCGCAATGGATGGCCGGGAGCCAAAGCCGTTCATATATCACACGCAGGGAACACTGGCGGCGCTGGGCCACTACAACGGCGTCGGCCGGATCATGAAGTTGAACGTCTATGGCTTTGTCGCCTGGTGGATCTGGCGAACGTATTACCTCATGCAGATGCCGCGCTGGGAACGTCGGATCCGCATCGTTTCCGACTGGACCCTGGCGCTGTTCTTCCGAAACGATGTCGTGAAGCTGGATGTGCTGCAACAACCCCCCGCCTCGCGCGCTGACGCCCCCGATACTCCGCCAGCCGACGTTCCTCCTCAGGGCGATGCGCCCGCGCAGACCTGATCGTCACGGAACAACCGGCGCCGTGGTCGCAGGCGCGTTCTGACGCCACTCCATCTCCTGCCGCTGGCGCGCCTCTCGATTACGGCGCATGCCACGCAGATAAAAGAACGTGCAAACCGTCACAGCCACGATGACCAATACCACGACGGCATTTACAAACCATCGTCCATCAATCGCGGGCGTGTTGTCGGGTTCATCCATAGCGCGCGACATTGTACCCCGATGGCCCGATCACTTCGATCATTTGACAGCGCCGCGCCACTGCAACCTCTTCTCACGCTGTAAAGTGCCGTTGCTGCCGGACAGCGGATGGAATATCCCCCAATCCCGCGGCTACCTACATTCGTTCCAGCACGATCTTCTTCCCGTCAAACGAAACGTTCTGATCGCCAACCTTCACCTTGTTTCCGTCTACGGCCGGCTTCGCCGTCGGCGCGCCGCCAGGGAAAAGAAACGTAAATTTGTTCGCGCCCGCCTCAACCACATCCCCTTTGCCCGCACCCTGACCCGTCATCACCAACATCGCGCCGCTGCCGCTGGCGCCGGAGAAATCGATCGCCAGACAGGATCCATCTCCCGTGGTCAGCACCGTCGAACCGCTCGCCGCCGGGGCAAAATCACCCGTGAAGCCGCGAATCGTCCCCCATTTGCTCGATTTGCCGCCAGTCAGAATGCTCAACGTCAATTCCCCCTTGCAGCCGTAATTGCCCTTCGTACTTTTCGTGAGAATGGAAATGATCACATCGCTGTTGTCCTGATACTTGTTACGCCAGGCGTAAAACCCCCAGCGGTCGTCGTGAACCGCGTGCGGAATCGCATCGTTCAGACTCTTCGCCTCCATGCCGATCGGCCAGTTCACAAACGCCAGAATCGAATGATGCGGATAAGGCGACGGCGTATCGAATGGCGTCCCCGCCTTCGCATCAACATCCGCGAAGCCGAAATGGTCGTAATAGCCGAGGATGCCCGCCTTCACCTGGTCGTTGGCCGCCACACCCAGCCCGATGGAAAAATATCCGCCGCCACTCAGCCCGTCGCGCGCCCAGATGTTGTGCGCGTAAGCGCCGCGCTGCGGTTGAAAGATCGGCTTGCCCTTATTCGACTGCGTGAGAAGAAACCATTTGTTCGCCATCCACTGTGCATTGGGCCGCGGCGTGATGAAATCCTTGCCGGCCGCGTTTCGCCACGCCTGCAACGCCGGCAGAAACACGATGTGGCTCGACATCGACCCGGTGCCGTCCCCTTCCGGAAAAAATCCGCCGTCGCCAAAACCTTCGGTCATGTTGCGAACCATGATCTGCTGGCTCGCCTCAAAGAGCGGCGAGAATTTCTTCATATCGCAGCCGGGATCATTGAGAATCCCCAGCATCGCCATCGCCGATCCGCCCACTTCCATTCCCCAGTGATTGGAGCCAGGCTTTTGCCGCTTGCCCAATATGCATTCCTCAATCGAGCAATGCGGCCCTTCGTTGTATTTGCTGAATTCAGCCGCCACCTTCTCGCGAAATTCCGGATCCCAGCCGTCGTAGCAAAGGTCATATCCCAGCGCCGACCAACCCAGGCTCGGCCCACAGCGCAACGAACCACCGGGCGTGCGAAAACTGTAGCGATCATCGCGATCGCGCACGCCCTTCATCGACATCTCAAAACATTGCCGGCCGAGATCGGCGTATTTTTTTTCGCCGGTCAACTGATAGAGCAATCCAAAGCCGGCCGCATGGGAAATCGTAAATGCTCCCAGCGGCATCTCTATGCTCTTGCCCACGTTTTTGTTTGAATTCGTCTTGCCGTTGTCCGCGTTGGCATCCTCGGATTCGGTCGCCTTGTTCCCCTGATACGCATGGCCCGATCCATTGAAGGCGGTCGGAATGCTTTCACCATCGCTGCCGTTCAGCGTCGCCCGCAGCCGCTTGGTGATCGCCTGTCCCTCGGCCGTCTTCGCCTTCTCCCGCAGCGCCGGCACGTCTGTTTTTCGAAACAACAACCGTGGATGCTCGCCCGGCGCAACCGCCTTGTAATTCGCAACATCGGCCGGCCAATCGGCGTCCTTCTCCGCACCGAGTGCCGTAGAGTACCCGCCGACCAACCCCGCCAGCGCCAAAACACAAGTCAAAAGCCCGCACGCTGAATTGCCAGATTTCCACATGCTCAAAAACCTCGCTACAGAAATGGCCTCGCTACCATCGACCTCTACCCTCGGGAGAGCAAATTGTTAACGTCCGGCCGGACAAAACGCAGTCGAGCCTGTCGGCTTGGCACGCTGTCCGGCCGTTTTGTCGCGAACGTCTCCGCCCGCCGGCAAGACCAGACCCCACAGCGCATCACCAAATTCAGGGCGCGCAAAAGCGGGCGGTTGATCCGGAGAATTAACCGCCCGCTCTTTAAGCTAATTCGATCAGGTGTCACCTACTTATCGCCAATCTTCAGCTTGGCATCAGCGCCATCACCGTCGGCCGACGCCTTGCCTTCACAGCCGCAAATCGCCAGTCCGAACGAAAAAATCAACGCCACGAACACCAGTTTCTTCAGTGCGTTCATCGGAATCTCCCGGTAGGGGTCACTCAATCGGCATCGGACACACGCCGACCGCCGACAGCCAGATTGGCCACGCCTCAACGGAGCAATCCTCGTGCCGCACGATCGCGTGACCCGTGCGGCCCCGCGCGCGCCGCCGCCAACCACCGTCGCCCTCGCCCACCGTCGCCCACCACTACCGCGCCCAGAGCCCGAAGTGCGCAGTGCCCAAAGTTCGCCGCGCCGTCGCTGGGGCCCGAGCCGACACCCGCGCT
>JBBQCK010000335.1:0-4247 GCA_038318605.1 Tepidisphaerales bacterium
GTGTTGCGATCGGGAACCCATGGGCCATCGGGATATTTCCATCGCTCTCTTGTTTGCGGGTTGGAATCGTCGAAAATCCCCTGCACCATCCGGGCATTCATCAACAGTCCCTCCATGCGCAGGTTCTTCCACATGCGGCCCTCATACGTCGGCCGGCCGTTGATGAGGAAATCCTCCCCGTTGATGGCGATTGTCGTCTGCCGTTTCGCGGGTGCGGTTGTTGGATCCGCCGCCGCCTTATTTTCGCTGTTGCTCATGCAGACAAGCGTACAGCCGACAACGCAGCCGGCAATAAAAATCGCCGATCGCCTGGCCACTGCATTCCTCGGCATTGCCGCCTGTTCCATCGTCCACCTCATTGACGTCAAATTTCACCGCGGCTTTAATTCCGCGATCGCAATGCCCTGCTCGCCGGCGATGCTATAGAGCAGATAGCGCCGGCCGCCCTCCTCAAAAACCGCCGGATCGCGCAGTTGTCGCGCCGGGCCTCTGATCGGGCCATAGCCCGATGGCACAAGCGGCAATCGCGCCCCCTCGTAGTCTTCGGCCGGCTCCAGCACAGCCAGCGCATCGACGATCGTCCATTTCGTCCAGTCCGGCCGCAGGTCGATCGTCGCGGCATAGATGCGCTCCGGCACTTCGCCGACCCTCGTGTAAAACAGGCGCAGGGTATCCCTCTTCACCGACATCGCTGTGTGTCGCACGCCGGGCAGGAAATTCGGGCCGAGTTCAAACTGCGTCAGCCCGTCCTTCGAGCGGTACATGATGCCATCCGTGTTGTCGTTTTTGGCGAAGGCGTAGTACCAGCCGCCATACTGGAAAACGCGGAAGTAAAACTTCCCCAGAACTTCCGGCCGCGCTTTGAAATTCAGCCCATCATCCGATAGCGCCGCGAACGAAACCTGCCCATCGATGGGCGAATGTTTCGGCGCGGGCTGATGGAAATACATGCGGATCTGCCTGGCCTCCGCATCGACATGCGCATCGGGCGAGGCGATGTGTTCATGCCCCGGCCCATCCTTCACGTTCAACACGCCGCCGGCGTGAATTGTCCACGGTCCATCAAGTCGATCGGCGTATGCCAGCCGGATGTATTGTCCCTTATGGTGGCCGAAGTAGAGGTAATAACGGCCAAGCGGCTTTTCGATCCATTCCGGCACGCGAATCAGCGACGGACCATTGATGTTGTCCCCATCGGCGGCCGGCAGTCCCTGCATCCCGGCGTGCACGATCGGGTTGTGCTCAAAACGGATGGCTTCAAATGGCAATTGCGATGCGGGCATCGTTGTCGTTCCTGCAAAGATTCTTCCGGCCGGCACGATCCACGGAACAGCGCCCAGCGCCACGCCGCCAAGGCTGAGGATTTTCAGAAAGTCGCGCCTTGTGAAATTGCACATGGGCATGCTGCGTTCGAGTTCGTCACCGGCCATTGCGGCCCATTCGTCACGTCGCCGCACCGTAGCCGCCGGGAAGCCGCCGCCAATGTTATTACCGCTAGGGCATCACCCCTGTTGCGACATCACCCCCGTTGCGGCGTCACCCCTGTCGCGGCGGCGAGGATCAAGGCGACGTCGCTACTTTCTGGCGATGATCTGCTCCCAGGGAAGCACCTCGCATCGCATCGCCCACTGGTCATACTGCCGGGCCAGATCGCTGACGACATCGGGATAACGTCCTGACAGGTCGTTCAGTTCGGTGCGGTCGGCGACCATGTCATACAGTTCCCACGGGCCGGGAAATCGCCGCACGAGTTTCCATTTGCCGTCGCGCACGGCGCGGTTGCCTTCATGTTCCCAGAAGATCGGCCGGGATCGGTTCCATTCCCGTCCCGCAAAGAGCGGGCGAAAACTTTCCCCCTCAATCGGCGTGATCGCCCGGCCATCCACCTCGCTCGGATAGCGCGCCCGGGCCAGGTCGATGAGCGTCGCGGCGATGTCGATAAAGTGGCAGGGCTCCTGGCGGCAGCCGCCCTGCAATTCCCGTCCGATTCCGTTTGGCCAGTGGGCGATGAAGGGCGTCGAGATGCCTCCTTCGTGAACCCACACCTTAAAGAGCCGAAACGGCGCGTTGCTCATGTTCGCCCACGGCAGGTCGTAGCTCATGAAGGTTTCCGGGCCGCCCGGTTTCAGGCCGACCCGGTTGCCGATCTTCACCGGCTCGCCGTCGCGTGTAGTGGAAGGCTCGCGCTGCTTTCTGCCGGCGCCGTCCTCCTTCAAAAACTCAGCACTGCCGCCGTTGTCGGAGACGAAGATAATCAGCGTGTCATCCAATGCGCCGCGGGATTCCAGATTGCGAATGATCCGGCCGATGTTCTGATCCATGCGGTCGATCTGCGCCGCGTACACACTCATCCTGGCATCGTCCCAATCCTTGTGCGGGTTGTCGGCCCATGGCGGCGCCGCCGGATCGCGCAGAGAGATCGGCCATTTGGGGTTCAACGTTCCCATCCCCTTCAGGCGTTCGTGGCGCTCGGTGCGAATCACATCCCATCCGCCGGCGCGCTGATAGCTGCCGCGATACATTTCGATGTCCGCAGGAAGCGCATGCAGCGGCCAGTGCGGCGCGTTGTAGCAGAGATGCACGAAGAACGGCTTTTGGGCATCCATCGCCTCGTCCATCATGCCGATGGCGGCGGTGGTGTAGTTGTCGGTGGTGTAAAAGCCATCGGGCGTGTCGATGATCGTGTCCTGATCGACAAGGGGCATGATGTTGAAATAACTTCCGCCGCCAGCGGGGTTTCCATAGAATCGATCGAATCCGCGATCGGTGGGAAGCGGGTGGGTCGGATCGCCAAAGGCCCAGGTCGGCCGAGCCTCGGGTATGCGGGCCCAGTATCCGCCGACATGCCATTTGCCCGACAGGCCGGTCAGATATCCCGCCTCGCGGAGCATTTCGCCGAGCGTTGCACAGTCGTCGCGCAAATAGCCCTGATAGGCCCGCGTGCCCCGGTTGTTGATCATGTGTCCAACGCCCGCCTGATGCGGATATAGGCCCGTCAAAAGCGCCGCCCGCGACGGGCAGCATCGCGCGCAGTTGTACGCATGGCTCATCCGCAAACCCCCCGCCGCCAGCCGATCCAGATTCGGCGTTTTGATCTCCGAGCCGTAACATCCCAGATCGGAATAGCCCATGTCGTCGGCGAGAATCAAAAGAATGTTCGGTTGCTTTTGCGGCATTTCTGAAAACCTCCCGGTCCATGGCGGCACGCTCAGGCCGATCGATTCGGGCCGGCGGCGGCCAGTTGATTCGTCCAGTTTGGCGAAGTGGGCCGAATTAAACAACGGACACGCGCCGCCCTACACTATGAAATACTCGGCGCAATACGCCGTGCAATATCCGGCGTAATGCGCCCTGCGTTCAATGGTGCGATACCCCATGAGATACAACATGCCACACGCCATGCGATTCGCCGGACGATCATCGGGCGCGGCCATGGCCGATGGGAGATTTGCCGCGTGAGGATTTACTGCTGTCAGATGTCAATCGACTGGGAATCGAAGGCCGCCAACTTCGCGCGGGTGGAGCGCATGCTCGACGCCGCGGAGATCCAGCCCGGTTCGCTCATCCTGCTGCCGGAGATGTTCGCGACGGGCTTTTCGATGAACGTCTCCACAACCGCCGAGCCGGCCGACGGGCCGACGCGGGCGTTTCTGGTCCGTCTGGCGCTGCGGCATCAAATTTATCTCGTCGGCGGCGTGACCCGGCCGCTGGCGGGTGGCATGGGCTCCAATCAGCTCGATGTCATCGCGCCCGATGGAAGCTGCATCTGCACCTATGCCAAGATTCATCCGTTCAGCTTCGGCGAAGAATCAAAACATTTCATCGGCGGCGACGCGGTGCATCGTTTTCAATGGCACGAATCGACCGTGTCCCCTTTCATCTGCTACGACCTGCGCTTTCCCGAGATCTTTCGCCAGGCGGCCCTTGGCGGCGCGGAGATTTTCCTGCTGATCGCCAACTGGCCCGCCGCGCGCCAGCCGCACTGGATCGCGCTCGCCCGCGCCCGAGCCATCGAGAACCAGGCGTTCATCGCCTGCGTCAACCGGATCGGCGCTGATCCGCAAAACCAGTATGCCGGCGGCAGCATGATCCTCTCCCCTCACGGCGATCTGCTGGCGGATGCGGGGGACAAAGAGCAATTGATCAACGCCGAGATCGATCTGACCGACCTGCGCGCTTATCGCAAGGCATTCCCGGTGCTGAAGGATGCCAAGGCGTCAGGCGGCCGGCCGTAGACGGGGGAACGG
>JBBQCK010000336.1:0-4246 GCA_038318605.1 Tepidisphaerales bacterium
GCTCATGCTCAGCACGTTTCTGGCCATCGCGCTCATCTGCATGATCAGCGCGCTGATCAGCATCCGCAAAGTCATGCGGCTCGAGCCCGCTATCGTGTTCAAGGGATAACAAATGGCCGCCGAAAACAACATCGCCGTCCATTGCCGCGGCGTCACCAAAACCTATGGCGAAGGCGCAGCCCGCGTCACCGCATTGCGCGGCATCGATCTGGACGTGCGGCGCGGCGAACTGATGATGCTCGTCGGACCCTCCGGCTGCGGTAAAACCACGCTCATCAGCGTCATCGCCGGCATCCTCGATCAGGATGGAGGAGACTGTACCGTGCTTGGCGCCGATCTCAGTCAGACGCTCGGCCAGGCGCGCACCGCATTTCGCGGCCACAACATCGGCTTTGTCTTTCAGGCATTCAATCTGCTGCCGACCCTCACCGCCGCTGAAAATGTTGCCGTTCCCCTGCTGATTAACGGCGCCGTACGCAAACCCGCCGTCGAGCGCGGCCGGGAAATGCTCAGCCGTGTCGGCTTCGACAATCGCATGGCAGGTGCGCTCCCAAGCCAGCTTTCGGGCGGCCAGCAGCAGCGCGTCGCCATTGCGCGATCGCTCGTTCACGATCCCCAACTCATCGTCTGCGACGAACCGACCAGTGCCTTGGATCACGAAACCGGCCACAAGGTGATGGAGTTATTGCGCGAGGTCGCCCTCGCCGACGGCCGGGTGCTGATCATCGTGACCCACGACGCTCGCATCTTTGAATTTGCCGACCGCATCGCCCGCATGGACGACGGCCGGATCCAATCCATCAATGAAAAACCGCGCAACGGCGACAGCCCGGCCAAGCCCGCCACCGCCGATGCCTGATTGGAGTACGTCATGATCCGCAACTACATCATTCGCGCCCTGCCGTTTCTTGCGATTGCCGGCGTGTTGCTGGCGATCTACGTCGTCCATGCCGGCGCCAAGCCAGTGCCGACGGCCGAACCCATCGCCCAGCCGGCGGCCTCGCCCTATGAAAAATACGTCGCTGGAGCGGGCATCATCGAACCCGTCAGCGAAGACATCGCCATCGGCGTGCCGATTGGCCAGACAATTGCCAAGGTCTTTGTCGTCGAACACGACCACGTGAAAGCCGGCGATCCACTCATGCAACTCAACGATCGCACGCCGCGACAGGCACTCGCCGTGCGCACCGCAGAACTGGAAGTCGCCCGCGCCAAGGCAACCGAAGCCGGTGCGGAACTGGCCGACGCCAGCAACCAACTTCAGCTTTTTGAAAATGTGACGGTCGAGGGCGCCATCAGCAAGGATGAAATCAGCCGCCGGCGTTTTGCTGTCGCCACCGCCGAGGCCCGTCAGAACACTGCCATCGCCGAAGTTAGGGCCGCTGAGGCGTCGCAGCATCAATCAGAGGACGAACTCGATCGCTACACAATCAAGGTTCCTCGCGAAATCGACGAGGCGGAGGTGCTCGAAGTGAACGTGCGCCCGGGAGAGTTTGCCCCGGCCGCCGTCACGGCCGAGCCGCTTATTCTCATCGGCAAGACGAACACCATGCAGATTCGCGTGGACATCGACGAAAACGATGCCTGGCGCGTGCGAGATGGGGCGTCAGCCGTAGCGTTCGTGCGCGGCAACAGCGATCTGCGCGTGGACCTCACCTTCAGCCGCATCAAGCCGTATGTTGTGCCCAAGCGCAGTCTCACCGGCGATTCGACCGAACGCGTCGATACACGCGTGCTGCAGGTGCTCTACCAGTACGACCGGGACAAGCTTCCTCGCGTGCACGTCGGCCAGCAGATGGATGTCTTCATCGAAGCCGCCGATGCCGCGGGTGGCAGCCGCGGCAAGTGAACGTTCGCCATCGAGTCGGTTTAACCAATGAGTTTTCGCCCGCGGAGATCTGCCATGCGACTGTCCCTGATCCTCCTAGCGCTGCTGCTCGTGTCCGGCTGCACCGCCGGCCCGGATTACCAACCTCCTGACCTCAATCCGCCCGAGCAATGGCTCTCCACGTCGCGGCCCGCGCCGGTGGTGGATTGGTGGCGCACCTTCAATGATCCGGTTCTCGACGGCCTTATAGCTGACGCGGTGCGATCAAATCTCGATCTGAAAATCGCCACCGCACGCGTGCGAGAGGCCCGCGCCATTCACGGCGCAACCTCGGCCGGCTATTACCCCAGCGTCGATGCCAAGGCGGGCTACACCCGTACGCGCTCCAGCGAAAACATCAGCGGCTTTTCCGGCGGCTTCTCCGGTGCACAGGGCTCCCAGACGGGCCAAGGTGGCCAACCCGGCGGAACGCAGAGCGGGGGCTTTTCCAACAACGGCGAGGAATTCGGCTTTTTCAACACCGGTTTTGACGCTACATGGGAGATCGATCTGTTCGGCCACACACGCCGCAGCGTCGAGGCCGCTGACGCCGACCTTGGCGCCGCCATTGAGGATCGCCGCGATGTGCTGGTTTCGATGATGAGCGAGGTGGCGCGCAATTACGTCGAGCTGCGCGCCTTTCAGCGCCGGGCCGACATCGCCCGCGGCAATGTCGAAGCACAGACCAAAACGCTCAAGCTCACCGAAGGCCGCGCCAAGGCCGGCGTCGATCGCGATCTCGACGTCGCCCGCCAACGGGCGCTTGTGCAGACCACCGCTGCCCAGATACCGGCGCTCGAAGCCTCGGCCGCTCAGGCGGAATATCAGATCGCCGTATTGCTCGGCCTGCGGCCCGACGAACTCCACCTTCGTCTCGCCACACCCGCGCCCATCCCCCCCGCGCCGCCGACCGTGCCGATGGGCCTGCCAAGTGATCTGCTGCGCCGTCGCCCCGACCTGCGTCGCGCCGAACGTCAACTCGCCGCCGCCACCGCCCGCGTCGGCGTCGCCAGCGCCGACTTTTATCCCCGTTTCAATCTCGTCGGCTCGTTGGGCCTTCAATCCGACAAACTGGTCAATCTCTTCGACGCCAAAAGTCTTGCATGGTCACTGGCGCCGTCGCTGAACGTGCCGCTGTTTCAGGGCGGCCGCCTTCGCGCCAATCTCGATGCCGCCGACGCCCGCACCGACCAGGCGCTTCGCCAATATGAAAAATCTTTTCTAGTGGCAATGCAGGATGTCGAAGGTTCGCTGGTGAGCTATGTAAAGGAAAAAGAGCGAAGAGCCATCCTCGCGTCGGCCGTTCAAGACAACCAGCGCGCCGTGGAACTCGCCCGCGCCCGATACACCAGCGGCGTTGAAAACCTGCTGTCAGTGCTCGACGCCCAGCGCTCGCTGTATGCCGCAGAAGACGCCCTCGCTCAAAGCGACCGCACCACCAGCGCCAGCGTCATTGCTTTGTACAAATCCCTGGGCGGCGGATGGGAGGAATTCGAATCGCCGAAGTAGCCTTGAACGCACGCTGCCGCTTTGAAGTGAGTATACGCCTCTTTCATTCGGTTGCGCGAAGAATCCCGCCAGAGTGCGGCCATCGGCCCACGGTAGTGTGTCTCTTACACGCTCAACAGCCCATCGCCGCTGCGCGGTGAGTCGGGCACGAGTGTCCAACCCACTTTATACCGGCCATTATCGCGCGAAATCCCCGCGGTCTCACACTTATTTCCGGCCGTCTCGCCATTGCAACGCCCCGCGCGACGCGTACAATTTGCAACCCTGAACTCCACCGGGGTGTAGCTCAGTTTGGTAGAGCGCTTGGTTCGGGATCAAGAGGCCGCAGGTTCAAATCCTGTCACCCCGATTTTCGTATATGAAAAGCCCTCCGGGCAGAAACCGGAGGGCTTTCTCATTGTACAAGCACGGCTGCAGCATCATCTTCCATTGGCGGCTACAAAACGGCGAGACGATTTCGCAAATCCGCTTTTTTGGACGGCTGTTTACTTTTGTCTGGCGGGAGGCTTTTTTGCCGGCGCATCCTTCTTTACGGGAGCGTCTTTCTTGGGGTCCTTTTTGGGGTCCGTCTGCTGGTTTTTGTCGTCACGCGGGTTGGTCAGGCCATCGAGTATGCCTCCGAGTTGGCCGAGGGGATTGTCGTTGTTGTCGCCGCGCGGTGTGCTGGGATCTTCCTTTTTGCCGTCATCTCTTTTGTCGCGGCCCTGGTTCAGAATATCAGGGAGTTGTTCCAAAATGCCGCCGGCGTTGTTCGGATCGATCAGGCCTTGCGTCAGGTTTTTGGCGATGCCGCTGAAATCAAGCTGCGGGGATTTGATCGTGCCGCCGATAGGGATGGGTAGACCCTTGGGCAGTTTCGCACGGCCGAGC
>JBBQCK010000337.1:0-4227 GCA_038318605.1 Tepidisphaerales bacterium
ACCGCCTCGCGGAGGTAATAAACCATCCGCATCGACATCTTCGAGTTCGAAACCTCGCGCATGAACTTGCAGAACAAAAATCCCAAAATCAGCACAATCAGGCTCGACATCACATGGCGCAGTTCGCTGGCAGCATCGAGCGGCGAAAAGAACCATCGCCAGAACCGTTCATTCGATTGGTTCGGGCCGTTGTGAAACTGTTTGATGAGATCCACCGCCCGCGCAAGCTGGCGCGCGACGTAGATCTCCAGCCCGACAAACAGCACGAGATAAAAACAGGAGAACGCCGCCTCGTTGGAAACCGGGCGAAGAAACTGAAACATCCAGCGCAGCAGCGATCGATTGGAGACGCCGCCAGAGTTGCCTGCGGCGAAGAGATTATGCGGCACAGACCTACTGTCCCCCTCCCAAGACGCACCTTCCGCGGGCGGCGGATTCGTCGCGGCAATGCGAGACGGTGTGGCAGAGGCAAGTCGTTGAGACACGGCTGGTTCTAAACGGAAAGCGGCTAACGCTAACGCCTGATGCGAACGCGTCAACCGCCTTACTGACAACATTTATCGGCCGATGCCCGAAACATCGAGCAAAGATCGCATAAATATCGACTTCAGCACGCTTTGCAATCAATGCCCGCCCCGGCTCGCTCGCGGGCGCTCGCGAATCACTGCCCAATTGTCCGATAATATCCCTCATGGGAGCTTTTTGCTGTCGCCCGCAACAGTGGCGGTCTTTAAGCCGCGCGGCCGCCAAAGCGGCCTCGGCGCGGTGGCGAGCGCTGCGTGGAGGAATCGCGGCAGACTGGGCGGTACGGGCCGAAATCTGCGAACGATGCCCGCGCCGAATCGTGCAGCGCGGCATCACCTATTGCGGCCGACCATTCCTCCAGCAAATCGATCGCGACCCCGCCGAAGATGGCTGCGGCTGCCCCTGCCACGACAAAGCCAAAGACCCCACCGAGCATTGCCCCATCACCATCCGCTTTCGACCGGCAAACCACGACGCCGCACGCTGCGATTGCAAATGGTGTACGCGGCCGTGAGCAGGTGGAAGCGTTCGGATGTCTCATTGAGCCGCCAAGTCAATTGCGCTCAAGAAGTCTGCTGTCGCCAACTTAAATGCGCCCCTTTCTCCTGACGACTTGCAAGAATCAACAAACGAATCGACGCCCAGAGCGTCTGACTCCATAGCCACTCATGCCAGCCGTGGATATCGGACCATCCACCGTCCGCCGCGCCGATTCTTCGCCGCATACAATTTGCCAGTACAGCGACTGTGGCGTAGTTTAATCAGGCTTGTAAATGCATTTACTCGACGCAAAGGGATGCCAATCCATGCATAGCTATCAACGACGTGCTTTGATATCGGTTTCGATCTGCGCCGCGGCCTTGATCGGCCTGCTTCTCGCCGGCGGTAGCGCCGAAAGTCGCGCCGATGACCCGCCTGCAGGCAGTCAGCCGGCCTATCACAAGGCCGAAGCCCCGGCGGGATTTAAGACCATTAAAGTGGGTTCCATCACTGCCTGGGCTGAGCCCGCCGACGAAAAGTGGGTCGCCGAGGCGATCGCCGCCGTCAAGCCCGTCACCCGGCCAAGCACCATGCCGTCGGATGTTGCCACGAAAATTGAAGCGAAAAAGGCCGAGATTGTCGCGATGATGAAGGCCGACCTCGCGTTGACAGACGACAAAGCGCTGACAACCTATCTCGACGATAAGGTGATCGCGCCGCTTAAACTACTGGAGGTCAATGCCCCGACAGTTTATTTCCTCGTGGTTGATGGCGAAAAGTTGAAGGACATCGTGCGAAGCGGATGGGGCACCCCGCAGTTTTCGATCAATCGGCTCACCAACCTGGTCAACTATGACGCCAACGTACACATGCCCGCCGATGGCCGGGGCGACGATGCAGTCATCCCGCTGATATATGGCCCGCAAGATACGCCCGACCAGAAGTCTGCGGGCCTGAAAGAACGCATCATGATGAACGAGCTGCAGCGGTTGAACAACATCGCACAGTTCGGGCAGATTCGGGCGCTGGGCCTGCTCATGGAAGGTATTCGCCATGAGGCCATCGAGCCGCTGAAGCTGCCGCGCTCGCAGGAATGGTTCGCTACGGGGGTGGTGAACTGGCTCGGCGCGAAATATATCGAGCCGATCATCGGCGTTGATGCGCGGGCCATCCTCGCGCAGTTGACCAATCCCGGTGAACGCAATCCAGTGAATCCCTTCAACATCAACCTGATGAACCCGACTGCCGAGGACATTCTGCTGCCGCAGGCCGTGCCGTATTACAATGCCAGCCTGCGCGCCCGCGGAACGGCCGTGGTCGCATATTGGGTGAACAAGACGGCCGAGGGCATGATCCCAAAAGTGCTCGGCGAAATCCGCACGAAAAAACCGGCCGACGGACCTGCGCTGGTCAAAATCATCGAAGCCGTCAGCGGCCAGGACCTGACACCCGTGCTAATCGAGCGCCAGTAAAAAACAGTGTCGATCCGACACGCGGCCACGAGCCCGGCGACGACCTCCCTGCGGCACGCTCTACTATTCATGCCCGTGCCAACCGCACTGCGCGACAGACGGAGCGTGCGCGACCATTCCCTCATCTGCACGTACTGATGCACTGATTTGCCTGCACCGCCCTGATTATCTGATTCGGTGGCAGGGGCATGTATTCATTCCTCTGCTGATTCGCTGAATGAAGTTACGCCCACACTGGCGCCGACATGGGCGCCCACACGGGCATGACCGGGCATTTGCCCTATAATTCCCGGCCGTGCCGCGCAAAACTTTTTACCTCATCGACGGTCACGCCCAGATCTTCCGCGCCTATTTCGCACCATTTCGCGAACTGACCAGCCCCACCGGCGAGCCAACCAAGGCCACATTTGTATTTTCACAAATGCTGGTCAATCTCGTTGACCAGCGGAAGCCTGACTATCTCGCCATGGTGATCGATTCGGGTGGAGATGCCCAGGTTTTCCGGCGCGACATCTATCCCGAATACAAAGCCAATCGCCCCCCGATGCCGGCCGACCTGCCCGTGCAGGAGGCGCGCATTCTGCAACTCGTGCGCGATGCCGGCGTGCCGATCTTTGGTATGGGCGGCTTTGAGGCCGACGACCTGATCGCCACCATGACCGAACGTCTCCGCGGCGCGGATTTCGACATCTACATCGTTTCCAAGGACAAGGATCTGCGCCAACTCCTTGGCGATGGCGTGCGCATGCTCGATGCGCAAAGCTTCACAGAAATCGACGCCGATAAACTGCGCGAGATGGTCGGCTATGGCCCGGAAATGGCGGTCGAGGTGCAGACGCTGACAGGCGATACGGTTGACAACGTTCCCGGAATCCCCGGCGTTGGCGAAAAGACCGCCGCGAAGCTTCTCGCCAAATATGGCTCCGTCGCCGGCGTTCTGGCCCATACCGCCGAACTCACGCCAAAGATGCGGGAAAACTTCGAAAAGTTTGGCGAGACGCTCGAACTTTCGCGCCAACTCGTCACGCTTCGCCGCGATGTTCCAATGGAGTTTGACGCCGAGACCTGCCGCTACACCGGCGTCGCAACGGATGCCTTCAAAAGCGGCCTTGATGCGCTCGGCTTCACAACGCTTCTGAAACGCGTCAACACGCTGCCCGCGCCGCAAGTCGATTTTACCCAGGCAAAATCTCCTTCTACTCTCTCGCCCAGTATTCCGAGGCAGGTCAGAGGTTCGGGCACCGGTTCCGCGGCAGATGGCCCGGCGAAAGCCGACGGCAGCTCCAGCGGTGCCTTCCGAACCGGCCTCTTCGACACAACGCCGGAACAACCGCCCGCGGCATTCAGCGCCGTCGCCCTCCCCGACCTGCCTCGCGCAATTCCATTGCCGGCGACCATTGCCCCGGAGACCGCCGCGGACTGCGATTACACTCTCGTCGATACACCGGACAAATTCGCGGCGTTTCTCGCCGAGCTAAAAAGCCAGAACCGCTTCGCATTCGACACCGAAACCGACGCCCTGGGCATCTACTCCAATCTCGTAGGCATGAGCTTCAGTTGGCGGGAAAAGACCGGCCACTACCTGCCCGTCATGGGCCCGCTTGGCATGGCAATACTCGATCGAGCCACCACACTCGAAGCGCTCAAGCCCGTTCTTGAAAATCCGCAGATCAAAAAAGTCGGCCACAACATCAAGTATGACCTGCTCATCATGCGACACGCCGGCATCGCCATAAAAGGCGTGGAAGCC
>JBBQCK010000338.1:0-4225 GCA_038318605.1 Tepidisphaerales bacterium
ATACATGTTCCCAAGGGATACATCTATTTTGCGATGGCGTTTTCGCTTGGCGTTGAGCTGGTCAATTTGAAGATTCGCAAATCGCATCCGCATGAATTCCAGCCGCTTCCGCAGGATGGATCGGCCGATGTCGCTTCGGAGCAAAGCTAGGACGATTACCATGCCCGCAACACCCGATCTCGATTGGTTCTCCCGCGGCCGCTATGGAATGTTCATCCATTGGGGTCCGTATGCCGTGGCCGGACGGGGTGAATGGGTCGCAAATCGCGAATGCATCCCCTTTGAAGAATATCGTGATCGATATGCCTCGCGATTTCTGGCTGAGAAATATGATCCGCGGACCTGGGCGAAACTGGCGCGCGCTGCTGGCATGGCATATGTCGTCCTCACGACGCGCCATCATGACGGGTTTTGCCTCTGGCCCACACGAACCACGCCATTTAACGCCGCCAACCTTGGCCCTCGCCGTGATCTGATTGCGCCTTATGTCGAGGCGATGCGTGAGGCGGGGCTGAAGGTCGGCTTTTACTATTCTGTCGCCGACTGGTTTCATCCGGATTATCCCGGCGCCTATTGCCGCGACTGGCCCACCGCCTGGCGCGACGAAGCGTCGCGCCAGCGGTTCGTCGCATTCTATCGCGCGCAGCTCGAGGAATTGATGACGCAATATGGCCGGATTGATCTGCTCTGGTACGACGGCTGCATTCCCCGCCCGACGGATGGCGAAGCGGTCAATCAGCGCATCAAGGAACTCCAGCCGCACATTCTCATCAACGAGCGTAACGGGGAGCCATTTGATTTTCGCTGCTCCGAGCAGACGATCAAGGCCAAAGAAGGACCGTGGGAAGCCTGCATGACGCTTAATGACAACTGGGGGTATCACGCGGGGGATGACAACTGGAAGCAGCCGCGGGACGTGGCGCGCATGCTGGTCAGCACGGCAAAGTCGGCCGGCAATCTGCTCATCAATGTCGGCCCTCGAGCCGATGGCACGATTCCCGTGGCATCCGAGCGCATATTGCTTGAAACTGGCGAGTGGATTGCGCGCCATCGTGAATTTCTGCCGGATTCAACCCGTTCACCGTTTGGATGGACAAATACCGCGGTTCTAACCACGCGCGGCAATGTCATCTATGCCCATCTGTTTGTTCCGGTTGGGATTGAGTTGTGTCTTGCGGATATTGGCAACTCTGTTCGGCGCGTCAGGGATGTGGGATCGGGGCGCGACTTGCCGTTCGAGCGCAGCGGGCCGAGGCTTTTCATTCGCGACATGCCCTTCAAAGACCCGATCGCCACGGTTCTGGCGATCGAGGTGGATGGAGAGCCCACACCGAATCAGACGCAGGAAACCTTCTGGATTCCCGAGTAGACGTCGCTTGCCTGCCGAGGCGAATGCGGCGAATCTGTAGCCCGTTCAACGCAAACTGATGGTCGAGATCAACCCCAAACGCTCGCAGACCCGCTGGTTGGCGCTGCTCGTTGCGACAGGCATCTGCCTTTACATCTGCTGGCAGATGGTCCAGCCTTTTGTCGATGTGCTGCTTTGGGCGGCGGTGCTGGCGGTGGTGTTTCATCCGATCAACATGAAGCTTCGCGGCAAGCTGGGCGGGCCGTCGCGGGCTGCGATGGCAACCTGCGGGCTGGCGGTGCTGACGGTGGTCGTCCCGGCCGCTTTGATCGTGCTGGCGATCATCAACGAAAGCCATGGCGCGGCAGACAGCCTGCAGGCTGGACTGAAGCGTGTTCTCGATCCGTCGCAGATTCCGGCCAAATGGATTGCGCAATACGTTGATCTGCGCCGTTACCTGAGTGTTGATTACCTGAGTCAGCGGCTCAGCCAGTTTGGTGGGGCAATTGTCGAGCGGACGCTGGGCTTCCTTGGAACGGCGGTCGGCATCATCGTGCAGGTCTTTGTCGCACTTTTCACGCTCTACTACCTGCTGCGCGATGCGGATTCGGCGGTCGGTGCGATCCAGCGGATGCTGCCGCTGACCAAGAGTCAATCGCGGCGACTCTTTTCGCGAAGCCGCGATGTGATCAACGCCAGCCTTAACGGCGTTCTGGTTATTGCCGGCGTGCAGGGGGCGCTGGGCGCGCTGGCGTTTTGGGTGCTGGGGCTGCCGTCGCCGCTGCTGTGGGGCGTGGTGATGTTTTTTCTTTCGACGATTCCGATGGCCGGCTCGACGATCGTCTGGGCACCGGCGGCGCTTTACCTGTTGCTTAACGGGCACTGGGTCAAGGCGATTTTGCTTACGGCCTGGGGCGCAGGCGTGATCGGTACGATCGACAATGTACTTCGCCCCCGCCTTGTGGGCGGGCGGACGCGGCTGCATGAATTGATCGTGTTTTTTTCCGTCCTTGGGGGACTGAAGGTGTTTGGAGTTCTTGGCATCGTCATCGGGCCGGTCGTGGCGGCCATTACGCTGGCGCTTTTGGAGATTTTCCGGGAAGCCGAGGACGAGCCGTCGGCCATCGACGAGCCGCCCGCATGCCCGGCCCCATCGCCGCGGGCAACGCATCCCGCGCCGGCCGATACGGCTACCGTGGAAATTCCCGTTCACGAAGCCGCGGCATCGTCCGGCGCGGTGGAGGTGGCGATTGATGGCGACGCTGCGAAAGCGTGCGCGCAGTGATGCGCGACCCGCGTTAGTGAAACATCCACCACGCGCCGCAGAAAATGGCCGCCTGGGTTGCGATGGCGATCAGGATGATCGTCAAACGACCTTGCGGACGTGCGGTAATGCAACGCAATGCACGATGCACCGGCGCACAGCTTGCATCGCGAGCACCGTGCCCGGCCGGAATGTTTCCAGCATGTTCCGCACGGTGCTGAACGATGGCAATAATCAGACTTGCCTCGAACCGCTGCATACCCCAAACGCCTGCCAGGCGAAACAAACTCTTACGGCGATCCCACCGCAAAACGCCGGCTTCCAGCGCATCCGCGGCGATTTCGGCAAACGTATCGGCCTGGGGATGGCGGATTTGCGGTGGCAGCGCACAGCGGTTCGGTCTGGCCGGCGGCTTCGGCGCGGTTAAGCCCGAATTTCCGAGCCTGCGCAGGGATGCATGCAGCGCCGCCGGATGATCGTGATGCAGACCGCGCAGCCGACGTGCCGCACGGGCGTACGCGAGGCAGCGCGCGGTGGAATCGAGCATCGGTTCGGCGGCCGGTGAAAATCCGGGCGTCGGAACAGAATCTGGCATCAAGGGGCGGTGCTCAGGCACGTGGCCAATGTATCATCCGCCGGCCGGCCGATGAAGGTATTTCCTTCGGCGCGCCGCGCGGCGGGAGCCGTTCGCTGGTCTATAATGGGCGTGCATCCGGCGTTGGCACCGACCGATTGACATTGCGATTTGCCTATGCGGCTACTTAAAACCCTCCTTTTGTGCACGGCGGTGGCGCTCTGCGGCGTTATTTCCGTGGCCGGGATAAAATATTTCCGTTCGGGAAACCGACCGCGCTACTACCACACATTCAAGTGGACTGATGAACGGCGGAGCGAAATTGCCAATACCGCGCGGCAGAAATTGTCGTCGGCGCAGAGCCGGCTGGTGGTGGCAGCGACGCAGGCGGCCGGTTTCGACACGGAAGGCCATCCGTTGACGCCGTCGCAAATTGCCCCGGTGACGGTGACACTGACGACCGAAGAGTTGAATGCGTTTTTGTATCACTACATTCTCAGCGATGATGCCAGCACGCCGGCGGCGCGGGCAAAAATTGCTTCGGTCATTAATGATCCCATCATTGCCATAGACGAAGATCGTCTGATTCTGGCCGGCCAGATGCAGGGGAAGGATCGGATCATCAGTTTTCATTTTGCGCCGCGGCTTGATGACAAATGGCAACTCTGGCTGCCGCTGGACAGCGTGGAAGTGGGCGATAGTTCGGTTCCGACGTGGTTTCTTGGGGACAAATTGGACGCATTTCAGGCGAAGCTGAGAAAGAGTCTAGAAGGCGCACGAGGCGCGGCAACAATCGGGCCCGACGGCGTCGCCAACGATTCGGCCGCCCAGTTTTTCTCGGCTCGGCTGCTTTTGAACGGACTTGCGAACAAGCCGACCGATGGGGTGCTATTTGTGCCGGCCTTTGGCTCTGGATCGCGCCGATGGGTGCCGGTGCGGGTCATTGAGATCGACATGCACGCGATGAAGGACAAAGATTCGGCCCACGCCGGTGAAGCGGCGACGGAAGGCTTTGCGGGTGAGCTGACGCTTTCGCTTC
>JBBQCK010000339.1:0-4223 GCA_038318605.1 Tepidisphaerales bacterium
GAAGATTGCGGGCGAAAAGAAGGAAGGGACGCTTGCCATCAGCGACGAGGAAATGCAGACGCTTGCGAGCATGTTGTATTACATTAACGAGTCAATGCCTGTGCGCATCGAAACACGCCGCACCAACAACCCCCTGCTTGCGGCCGCGTGGGGGGCAATTGAAACGCGCGACATGCTGCTCAATTTTTATGTCCAGCTTCAGCGCCTCGCGACCGGACAGATTTCGACCGAAAACGTGATGGGCCCGCTGGGAATCGTCAACGCGGGAACCTCTTTCGCCAAGCGCGGAACCGACTATTTGTTCTGGTTTCTGGCGATGATCAGCGCGAATCTTGCGGTGGTGAACTTCCTGCCGATCCCGATCGTGGATGGCGGGCACTTCATGTTTCTCATCATGGAGAAAATCAAGGGCAAGCCGGTCAGCCCGATGGCGCAGAACGTCGCGCACATTGTCGGGCTGCTGCTGATTCTGGGCGTGTTTGTCTTTGCGACCTATCAGGATGTGGTGCGGATGTTTCTTTGAATTGGCCGGCGATTTTCAGCGATAGCTTACGCCGACGCGCTCGATGACGGTGCGCCGCAGATAGTGGCCGGAATTGTCATTGGTCTGGCGGTCGTCGGTGCGATCGTAAAAGAACGACGTCGAAAGCGTATCGAAGCCGACGAAGGCTTCTGGGGCCCGGCCATCGCGCGATAAATCGAGCGCAGGCGCATAGGCCGCGATTGGCGGAACAAACGCCAGAGCGGCCGATGGTTTTTCCTCGTACGAATGTGCTCGCGCTGGTGCGATCGCCTGTACGGTTCGATCGGCTGGTTCAACCGGCGTCTGCGCGCAGCCTCCCAGGCAAACGGCGACAACCGCAACATAAAACGAAATAGCCATCGGGCATCGGGTCATGCCAATAACACTTCAAAGCGAATGCCATGTTGAAAAAAAGCGACGCCGCCACTGAATCGGCCCGCACAATGCCGAAACCCGCCGTTTTATGTGGGTGATGCGACTATTCGGGCGGCGCGCATCAGGCGGGATGTTGATTCTACGCAACACAACGCCATCCGTTCGGATGCCAGAAAGCATCAGGTAAATGGGGGCAGGCAGCAGGCCGTTATTTGCAGACTGGCACCAGCAACTCGCACCCTGACGGCTGAAGGCCGAAATCTTAAGTCAGAAGCCAGAAGTCAGAAGCACAAAGCCGGAATCTCTGAATCAGGCTACTGCTAACCGCCCGCCGCCTGCTGTCTACCGCCCATCAAATACTAAAATCCGACACCGCATCGCCGCGCGGGCCCTTGGCGCCGCGCTGGCGGATTTTGAGGCGGGCAGGTTCGTTGCTGACCTGGGTGCGGGCAGGGACGCTCTGGGTGATAAAGACGTTACCACCGATGACGGAATCTTTGCCGATGACGGTTTCACCGCCCAGGATGGTCGCTCCAGAGTAGATGGTGACGTTGTCTTCAATCGTCGGGTGGCGCTTCTGGCCGCGAAGCATCTGGCCAAAATGCGGCGAAAGTGCGCCGAGCGTGACGCCTTGATAGACTTTGACGTTTTCACCGATCTCCGTCGTTTCGCCGATGACAACGCCGGTTCCGTGATCGATTAAGAAACTTCGGCCGAGCTATGCCCCCGGGTGAATGTCGATGCCGGTGAGGGAAAGGGCATGTTCGGTCATGATCCGCGGGAGCAACGGCACATCGAGCGCGAATAGCTCGTGGGCCATGCGTTGCACAAAGATCGCAAAGAGGCCGGGATAGCAGAAGATGGTTTCGTCGGTATTGCGGGCAGCGGGGTCGCCATCGAAGGCCGCTTGCACATCAGCGCCCAACAGTTCTCGGACGGCCGGTATTCGATCGAGAAACGCGGCGACGGTTTCGGCGGCGTGTTGATCGCATTCCCGGCAATTGACATCGTCGCCGTTGGCGCCGGGGAGCTGTTTGAGATAGCGGAGGCTGTGGCGGACCTGATGGTAGAGCAGATCGGACAGACCATTGATCAATTCGCCGGCATGGTATGAAAGATTTGCGCTTGTGAGGCCCTGTTTGCCAAAGTAGCCGGGAAAGGCCAGCTCGCGAAGCAGGCCGACGGCGGAAACAACCTCATCGCGGCTGGGCAGCAGCACTCGATTCAGGTGGCGTGTGCGCTCGTCGGCCTGAATGGATTGCACGATGCGGTCAACGACAGCGGGGAGGCGCTGGTGCAGGTCGTTCTGGTCCATGGTTTTGATCTCGGAATGATACCGCGATGATGCGCACGACGCCGAATCAGCGGCACATACAGCGGCGGTAGATGGCAGGTGCGAGGAGCGACATCGAACCCTCAATTGTATGGCTTGCCGGCGCGCGCGGCAACCGGATAATGCCGGGTATGGAAGCATTGATGATCGGCGTATCAGGGATGAGAGGAACCATCGGCGGCACGCTGACGCCGGAAGTTATTCTGCGAATGGCGGGGGCGCTGGCGCTGTGGCTTGAGGAGACGCAGAAGCCCGCTGGCGGAGCGAGATTTAAGGTTGCCCTGGGCCGCGATTCCCGGCCGAGTGGCGGCTGGGTGGCGGCGGCGGCGATCGCGGCGCTGTCGGCGGCCGGCATTGACGTCATCGAGTTGGGCATCGTAACCACCCCTGGCGTGGCGATGATGGTGAAGCATCTCGGCGCCGATGCCGGCATGATCGCAACCGCTTCGCACAACCCGGTGCAATGGAACGGGCTGAAGATTCTTAACCGCCACAGCGTGGCCCCGCCGCCGGCAGATGCCGCGGATATCATTCGTCGATATCACGAAAGCACGCCATCGTGGGCGCGCGTCGAGCGCGTATCACCACCACGACAAAGCAGCGAGACGCACGCCCTTCACACCAAGCTGGTGCTCGATCGGGTCGATACGCTGGGCATTTCAAGCAAGGCGTACAAGGTTGTGCTTGACAGCGTAAACGGGGCCGGATGCGTTGCGACGGCGACGTTGTTATCCAAACTCGGCTGCCGACTTGTGCATATCAACAACACACCGGATGGCCGATTTCCGCATGAGCCGGAACCGACGGAAGCAAACCTGACGGGCCTGGCGGATGAGGTGCGGCGGCAACGGGCGCATGTCGGTTTCGCACAAGACCCGGATGCCGATCGGCTGGCAATCGTGGACGAAAATGGCAAATACATCGGCGAGGAATACTCGCTCGCACTTTGCGCAAAGCTCGTCCTGAGCAAAAAGCCCGGTGTCACGGTAACAAATCTGTCGAGCAGCCGAATGCTGGATGACATCGCCGCTGGCACGGGATCAAAAGTGATCCGCACGGCAGTGGGCGAAGCGAATGTCATCGACGCGATGCTGAAGCATGGCGCCCTGATCGGCGGCGAGGGAAACGGCGGCGTCATCGATCCCCGCATCGTGCCCGGCCGGGATAGCCTGGTGGGCATGGCCTATGTGCTGCAACTGATGGCTTCCACCGACAAAACAATCAGCGCACTTGTGGCGGAGATTCCGCGGTATGAAATTGTCAAAACCAAATTCGAATGCGGCCGCGATGATGCCAACCGGGTGGTGGAGGAATTAAAGGGGCGCTTCGCTAAGGAGAAGATCGATACACAGGATGGAATCCGAATAGACTGGGACGCGGATCGCGCATGGGTGCACGCGCGGCCGAGTAATACTGAGCCGATCATGCGGATCATCGCAGAAGCGCCGGATCAAAACGAGGCAGAGGGGCGAATCGCGGAGGTGAGGCGCGTGGTGGAGCAAACGCTGGGGAAGACTCAGAGTTGAGGGAGAGGACTTGCTGGTGATTCTTTGCGCTGCCCTTGATCGGCCGGCGGCCGATGTCAGGCAAGAGTGCCTGACCCACCGGATAATCTGGAAACGTAATGCGGCGGCGCCGCGGAGCGTGCCCGGACTGTTCGCTGCAGCGCACGGTTGTGCGTTTTCGGTTGAGCATGTGTGTGCATGGCTCGCCTATAAACGACGAAAGAAAACGGTGGTGCTGCACAGCCCGCCCTGCGGTAAGAGGGCATAGTCGGGAATGACGCCGCAGCGCTGCCAGCCAAGACCAGAATAGAGACGCTCGGCGTCGCTGCCGGTAACAGTATCCAGCACAAGCAGTGTCCGACCAGCGTTGCGCGCCTCGGCCTCGATGGCCCGCATAAGTGCTGCGCCCACGCCGCGACGGCGGGCGCGGCGATGCACCTGCATCTTGGCCACGTCGGCGCGGTGCGGTTGATTGTCGGGCATTGTC
>JBBQCK010000340.1:0-4217 GCA_038318605.1 Tepidisphaerales bacterium
AGTATCCCTAGGAAAACTGGCGCTATCCCTGGGAATACTCCCAGTATCCCTAGGAAAACTGGCGCTATCCCTGGGAATACTCCCAGTATCCCTAGGAAAACTCCCAGTATCCCTAGGAATACTCGCGCTATCCCCAGGAAAACTCCCGGTATTCCTTGGCGGCCTTGGCGCTTGTTTTGCCGCCCCGTCAGTCCGCCGTAAGCCGCAGGCCGTGGACGCAAAGAAGCGAGTTTGCGGATTTGGATTTCGGGCTTTTGACTTTGGATGTCGTGTTTCACCCGCAACCGGCAACCCGCAATCGGCAAGCGGTGGGCGATGCCCACCCTACGAATCTCCGTGCCTGCGCCCCCGCGGTGAACCCGTCTTCTCCCTGCCCCTCATCAAACTCCGTGGTCCCGCCCCCTCGCTACTCGCTCGCGCCGCCGGCGGTTTCTTTCGAGACATCGCCCACCAGCAGCCGGCGCAGGCCGCTGCTGACCTCGCTGAAGGGGACGATGCGGATTTTGGGTTTCTTCAGTTCGCCGGTGACTTCGACCGTGGTCACGTTTCCCTGGATCGCGCCGAGAATTTTGTCCGCATCGGCCAGCAGCGGCAGGCTGATGCCGCCCAGCGGGCTGGCCGAGCCGACGGCTTCGATGTTGACGGGGCTTTGGGCGGGATCGAAGGCATCGCCGATGTCGCCGCTGGCGCGCACCTCGACGCCCTCGTGGAAATATCGCGCGCCCAGAATCGACAGCGTCTGGTTTTCCAGACGGAAATCGACCGAGCCGCGGCCGGTGCTGCCATTGTTGCGGTTCAGGCTCATCGCGTTGTACAGGAAGGAAAGAATGTCGCTGTTGAGCAGATTGGAATCGGCCACCGCGAGATGCCCCTGCCCGAGCCAGCGCGGCTTCTCGGAGGGCGGGCCAAAGGCGGTGATCTCGCCGCTGAGCCGGCCGTTGGCGGGGTGGGCATTTTCGTCGAACGCGTGCATGACCGGCTCGATCTGGAGATTGTTCAGGCGCACGGTGGCGTGAACGAACGGCTCGCCGATGGGGTTGGTGTATCGCGCCCAGACCTGCACGAAGCCGCCGTCGATGACGATGTGCGATTCATCGAGCACGGCCCGGCCGCCGCTGGCGTAGGCGCTGAAATAGGCCGGCCCGATCGACACATCCCGCCAGTGGGCATCCTCCGGATCGAGATGCAGCTTGAGGCGCAACGGCTCGATCGCCCGCGGATCGGGATCGGGGGCGACCTCAAAGCTGCCGGCCAGCGTGCCCGCCAGCCCGCCAAAGCGATCGGGGATCAGCGGGAGGCGCGACAGATCCATCTCCTTCCACGCAAGGTTGACGCGATCGAGCGTGGGATCGTCGAAGCTGACGCGGGCGGTTCCATCGAGCGTGCCGCCCAGCGCGGTGGCGGAAATGGATTTTGCATTCACGCCCCGGCCGGTGAAATCGGCCTTGAGCGCAAGGGTCGCAACGGGCTCATCGCGCAGGCGAATCGGCACCTGAAGATCCAGCGGCCCGGTGATTGTTCCGGCGGCCGGATCGATCTGAAGCCGGCCGCTGCCGGTGAGGCTGGCATCAACACCCGCGCGCGGCAGATGCAAAAGCCAGCCGTTGGGTTGAAAGGCCAACGTCAACTCGCGCGGGGCGCGGGTGCTGAGGGTGATGTCGGCCGAAGCCACCGCGCCGCCGGCCGGCCGGCTGGCATCGCCCGCGCGGGATGCGCGCGTGCCGGTTGCGCCCGTGTCGGTTGCGCCCGTGCGGGCTGCCCCTGCATCGGCCGGGCCGGCTGCGGGCGGCGTGGGGGGCGGCTGCGTGGCGCGGATATTAAACAGGTGAAGCAGATCGTCGGCATACTCGAGCCGGCCGGTGATCGATTCCACCTCGATCGGCAACTCGGTCAATGTGCCGGCGTTGCGTGTGGTGGCGAGTTTGGCGACGGAGTAATGGCCGGTGGCGGCGAGCTTCGATGCATCCGCATCCGGCATGGCGATCTGGATGTGCGCATCCAGGAGGCCGGCGACATCCGGCGGCGGCGCGACCAGATCGTCCAGCGCGGCCAGAGAGAGCGATTTGATGTCGATGGCCAGACTCGCCATCTGCGTGTCGAGCAGATAGCTGCCGGCGAAATCCCATTCACCGTCGAAGGCCGAAAAGTGATCGGTATTGAAGAACAGGCCCGTATCGTTGGCCACGCCGGAAAGGCCCACGCCAAGCTCGCGCAAAACCCGGCGGCCAAAGTGAACATCCTGACCGTTGATTTTCCCCGTGAAGCCGAGCTTGAGCGGATCGGTGGTGCCGCCGAGCGTGAGCTCGCCCGTCAGATCGCCGCCGAGGCCCGGCTCGCCCGCGGCAGAAGGTTGCGCTTTTCGCGTGAACGACAGGGTTGCCGCCACCGGCTCGGGGCGGTGGTAGACATATTCGCCTTTGAGGGTGGCGCTGAGCGCAGCGACGTTGAGCGTGAGATGATCGAGCGTGGCGCGATGGTGATCGCCGCCGGCCGCAAGTTCGATCACCGCCGGGTTGGCCGCGCGCGGAAGCGAAAGATCGCGCAGGGTGATTGCGGAATGCCAGTCGCCAGTGTCGAGATGGTATTCACCGTCGCCGCTCAGATGGCCTGGCTGGGCAAGACCTGACTGGGCAAGACCCAGATGCGTCAGCTTCAATGCCGGGCCGGTCTGGCTGACATCGGCGTAAAGGCCGTCGAGCCGGCGCACCTTGCCGCCGGTTTCACAGGTGATCGAAGGGATGCGCAGCGACCAATCCCAGTTGTCGGGCGAGGCGATGGCCATTGCGGGTGCGCTGCTATTGTCGCTGCCAATGTCGCTGCCGCTTTGGCCGTCGCCGTCGCCCGGCGGTGCGGCGGGCGGGGAGGCGACCGAGGAGGCCGAAGCGGCAGAGGAGGCGGATGGGGTGGAGGAAGGGGGTGAGGGCGCGCGGGCCACGCCGCCGGTGCCGTCGAGTTGGATGGCGGAGGTCCAGTTGGCCGCGCCGGTTTTGCCGTGGGTCTGCAGATCGACATGCAGCCGCCTGCGATCCGGCCAGGGGCGATCGATGGTGGCATGGACCGAACCCCCCATCGTCGTGCCGCGGGGTGCGGCGATGCCGATCCAGTCGCCCGATACATCGGCCGTCTGGCTGGCCAGCGATGCCGAGCCATTCAGTCGCGCCGTTCCCCCCATGACCCGGGCAGTCAATGCGTTCAGCGAAAGCTCCCCGCCGGCGATAACGATCTGGCCGCCGACGAGCGTCCCCTCGCGGCCGCTGGCGGCGACGGTAAGGGATTCGGGATGAATCGCGATCGCCCCTGACGGCGAATCAACCGAGAGCGAGCCGTAAATGCGCGCGGCATTGATCCGGCTGGCATCATCGAGCGTGAGCCGGCCGGAAAACCCGGCCGGGCCGCCGAGCTGGCCCCCGAGCTGGCCTGTCCAGTTGCCGGCGAGTTCGAGCGCTTCAACGCCGTCGCCCACAATCGGCGAGAGCATCGCCGCGCCATCCTTCAGGGCAAATCGCAACTCATGGCGAAACCCCTGCCCCGGCGCGGCCCGGCCGGCGACGTTGAGATAGCGATCGACGGAAAGTTTAAGATCATAGACCAATGGCCCATCGGGCTTGCCTTCAAACTCGACATGGTTGAGCATCATCTGCTTTCCATCGCGTGCGTAGAGCGCCAGCGTCGCGTCGATGATCTGAACGTGCGGAAGGGCCAGCGCCGCGGGACGATTGGCGGGGCTGGCGGCCCCCTGCCGGGCGGCGGCCTCCGATCCGCCGGAGCGGCCCGCCAGGGCAATCGCCTCCTGCACGTTCCACTGGCCCTGCGCATCCTGCCGCAGCACGAGCGTGGGATGATCCAGCGTGATCGATTCGATCTCGAATCGGCCGAGGATGATGCCGAAGATCGAGCTGTGATTGATGTGCAGCTCCGGAGCCTTGAAAAACGCGTCATCCGCCGACAACGGCAGCGAAACGGTGACATCCGTCAGGGTTGTGTCGCCGAACCAGCCGGTGGAAAGCGTGTCGGCCTCAATGCGCAGGCCGGTCTGATTCTGAATGAGCGGCAATATCAAATTGCGCGGAATGTTCGACCAGAAGATCAACTGCACCGAGACAACCAGCAGCAGCAGAAACACGACGAGGCCGATGAGAATGCGGCGTCGCCATTTGTGCCGGCGGGGCGGCGTGCGCTTCTTGCCGGCGACATCGGATGGCGCAGCGGAATCGGAC
>JBBQCK010000341.1:0-4210 GCA_038318605.1 Tepidisphaerales bacterium
GGCGCGCCAAAATGCTTAACTGAGGCTCGCCCACCGTTCGTCGGGAAGCCCAGACATCCACAATTGTCGGCCGCAAAAGCGATTGCCATGGGTACTACTGCCCCAGGAAAACCTTTAAAATATTCCCCTTTCAACGTAACCCCCAACTCCCAACCACCTCTACCCTGCTTCTCCAACCTCCCCAAATCCCTGCCGCCGCGCGCCCCGGTGCAACAAAATGAGACAAATTGCAACACTTTTTCGCCCGTCTCACCCGTCTCACCCGCAAGACCCCAAGCCCCAACTCCCATCACTACCCATACTTGCATCGCCCCAACCCTCTCGCCGCCGCGCGCAACATCCGCCCAACCTGTTGCGCGACCGTCTCGGCCAAGGAAAGTGTTACATCCATATCGGAACGACCAAACGGGCGGGAACGACCCAAGGGGTACTTACGGATGACCAGCCTTGGCTCCAGCGGCATCGTCGATGGCGCCGTCCGGCGGATCGACATGGCCTGGGACGATCTTTCCCGGCCGACGACCATTACCTCCCATTCCACCCCTTCCGGCGGGTCGGGTGATATCATCAATCAGATGAAGCACGAGTATACCGGGAAATGGCATCTGACCACCGGCAACCAACAACCGGCAACTATCTTTCCATCCCCACGCCGGCCGCGTAGATCGTATAGCCGTTGAACTTGTCGGGTGAGGTGACGCCAAATTCGATCTTCATTGTTTCGCTTAGAAGCGATGGATCGATGGGCACATCCTGCGTAAGGGCGCAGGCGTCGTTGGAGCTGGACCACGGCAGAGCGATCTCTTTTCCATTGATGCGGGCGACGGCTTCGCCGCGATCGACATTGCGGGAGATGATCCGCAGGAAGGCGGCCTTTGGCTTCGGCTCAATGGCGGCTATTCGCACGGTGGCGATGGCGGGCGCGCCAGGCGCCACATGGGCGTTGAAAAGATCGACGTAGGCGGTGGTGGTGTTTTGCGCTGCTGTCGGCTCGTAGCCGGGTTTGGAATAGAGGATCGCCAGGCCCGATCGGGCGGTCAGTTTTTCAGGCAGGCCGGGAAGATCGGTGATGCGCGTTCCGGTTTCCGGCAGGTAGTCGAGTAGGCGCATGCTTTTGACGGTGAAACCCTCGACGCCCGACAAATGAATGGCGCGGTCGTGCGGGGAGTTGTTGAAGCAGAAGATCACCAGCTCACCGGCCGACGGGCTGGCGGCGAGGATGCGAATGGCCGGGTCGCTGCTGCCGGCGAGGATCATCTTTCCGCGCAACTGGTTCATGAGCGTGTAGGCGTTCTGTTCCCCCATGTTGTTGCAGTATCCGCTCCAGAGCGCGTGCATCGCCCGGCCGAGAAGCACATCGGGGCAGACGCGGATGCACTCCATGATGTCCGTAATGTTGTAGTGGGCCCGGTTCAGATCGAGCAGCTTCTTCTGGCTTTCGATCATTCCATCATCGCCGCGCGTGGCGGGGTCGGTCAGGTCGTTGCATTCGGTGTTGTAAATCGGAATCGCCTTGTTGTACTTCGTCCGGCCGTACGCGCTGGCGACGATGTAGCTGGCGGCATAGGAATCGGGCTCACCGGAATAGTGGTGCTCGGTCAGGAAGTCGATGCGGTCGTGCGAGGCGTCGATGAAGCGCGACACATAGCCGAAAAAGTTGGAATAGTCATCCGACTCAAAGGATGGCGCGCTCGGCCCGCCCATGAGCACGTTCGGATTGGCGGATTTTGCCCCTTCCACCGCCGCCTCGAAGATGCGCGTGTAAACCTCCATCCCCACCTTCGCGGGGATATAGCCAAACTGCGTGGGGTCCTCCCAATCCTTCATCCTGGCCGGCGTCTTTGGCCCCATGTTCATGTGCCGGCCCCACATGAAGGGTTCGTTCCAGACCTCGAATCGGCGCAGGGGATTGAAATCTTCGCCGGGCGTCCAGGCCTTTGCGCCTTGGTCGCGGTAAAACGCCTTTACGCCGCCGAGAAATTTGTCCATGTCCGCCTCCATCCAGGGCGGCCGCGCCCACAGATCGACGGTGTGACAGGAGACGATGTTGTCCAGCGCATTGCCCGCGATAAAGCGCTCGTACTTCTGAGAGGTCGGCTTCGTCGTATCCGCGCGCGCCGATTGCATTGCCTTGATCTGGTCGTCGGTGATCGGTTTTCCACCAAAGCCGACGTGATCCAGCGTGCGCAAATAGCCGGGGTTCAGCAATTTGATGTATTCCACCGGATCGGGTTTGCCGGCCGGCGCCTGGGCCGCCTTGGCCGCATTGGCCTGGCCGACATCGTGGAAGCCGAACAAGCCCTTGGGAATTGCGCTCGCGCCGTTGATCGAAATCGCCGTCGCCGGATCGACACGCAATTCGACGACCGGCCCGGCCGTCGAGGCGTCCGGATGTTTTGCCGACGCCGCATCGACCCCGTCCGCGCTGCCATACGCGTCCACCTTTAACACATCAAACATCACATCCCCGACGCCGAGCGGATTGTCGATCCCCAGTGAAATCGAGGCGATCGCATCCACATCCAGAAAATAGTTCTCATCGAATGACTGCCGGCGAAAATCGCTGAACGGCACATCAATCGTCGTGGCTTGTCCGTTCTGCAGCCCCAGCAGCGGGGCGGCCGCCGCCACGGTGTACCAGGTTCCATCCGCCTCGCGCAGCCCGACCGCCACGCCGGCATCATCGCGTCGTTTCGGCGCGGCGACCGTCACGCGCAACCCGGCGTATTTCGACAGATCGAGCGGCGTCGCAAAATCGCGCACGATCTTCGCCTGTTCCGGCCCGGCGATGCGGCTGGGAGAAAGCCGCGCGATCAGGCTCGCGCCGCCACCCGGTCGCGCGGCCAGATCGATGTTGCCCTCGGTGCCAAAGTGAGAAGCGGTCGGGGCGGGCGCGATGGCGCCGAGGATTTTGCCCGCGACCGGCTGCGGGTTTTTTGCATCCGCCGGCGTTTTGCCTTGTGCGTGCGTGCCGGTGTAGGTTCCGGCGATCATCGGCCCGCCGTAGCGCGGCATGTCTTTGCGCCACGGGGGCATGAAGGCCTCGGGATCGGCCTGATACGGCAGCGGCGTCGATCGGTCGATCGTCGCCTCGAACTTCAGATCGAATTGATCGCTCGGATCGGGAAATCCTTCCTTCGGGTTGCTCGGTTTGGGGCGATCCTTGTCGATGGTGACGTGGATCGTGCCGCTGAGTTTGTCGCCGTTCAGATCGACCTTGTCGATGGTCGCGTTGCCCGGGCTGTTCTGGTTGTAGTCGGCAGCGGCGCGATGGCCGGTCTCGAGCCATGCGCCATCGCGGCGCTGTAGCTGCACCGCCACATCCCCCGCCTCGCGTCCCTTCATCGGACGGATTTTGAGGAAACGCAAAGTGATCGTCGCATCGCGATCATCCGTTGGAAGATCCTTTGAAAAATCGGTGATTGTCATCGCCGCCGACGCGCCGGTGGATGGGTCGGGCGATTTTTCGGCCGCTGGCGCATTGGCCGCCCGGGCGCACGAAATCGCCGCCGCCAGCATCCCCGCTGCGAGCAGCATGCTGAACGAAATTCCTTCGCCAGCCGCATGAAGTGCGCCCGTTGCCCTGTCCAAAACGCTATTGCCGCGCATCGTCCGATTCAAATTCATCATGGATGGTTTCCTTGTTTCCTGCATTAGCGCCGCGATTGCGCTTCGTGGCAATGCACAATGAATCACGCATGGAATCACGCATGGGCGTCGCCGTCTGGCAGCGGCCTACCCATCAAGGCGAACCGCCGCCTTTGCTCTGCCGACTGACGACTACCGACAGCCGCCGGCCCACTGCCCATGGCATCCATATCATCGCCAGCCCGACCGCCGCCGCCACGGTTCCAAGCACGATTCCATTCAGGCCGAGTCCGGCGAATCGCACGAGGCAGTACGAGAGTATCACATTTCCGATCGCCGCAGCGCCGGCTGCGATTGTGAACGGGCGGACACATCCCATCGCCAGCATCACCGCCCGGCCGACGCCGATGGTTCCGCCGATCGCCGTGTGCAGGAGCACCAGCGGCAGAATCGCCCGTGTCGCCGGCAGGTCATTGCCGAGCCACGTTTGCAGCAACCAGGGCGCGGTCAGATATACCACGCCGCCCGCCGCCGCCAGCGCGCCTGCGGCAAGCAGGCTGCCGGTGATATACATCCGCCGCAGGCGATCCAATTCGCCGGCCGCGAAGGCGCGGGCCGCGCG
>JBBQCK010000342.1:0-4201 GCA_038318605.1 Tepidisphaerales bacterium
GGGGCGACATGCTCAATTGTATTCAGCTATTACATGGAGCTTGAAGAGGAGATCGATCGTGATCTGGCGGCCAATCTGCTGTATGCGATCGAGACCGACCTGGCCGGGGCGGCCGGCACGCCCGGGGAGTTGGATAACGTCGCGCTGTCGTCGCTGACATTGCTGGCCGATCCGCGAAAATTGTATCGCATGCGTTTTGTAAATCTGCCGCAAAGCTATTACATCGCCTACAACGCCGGCGTCGCCAATGCGATTTTTTACGATTCAGTGCTCATCAGCCATGTCGATGCAATCACCAGCCCGGAAACTCCGGCGGTGATTGCTGATTTTCTGCTACGGTTCGACCAGGTCAATTTGGTGCTCGTCACTGCGACAACCGATAAAGCGCTGCTGCTAAGCCTGCGCACGCGCAACAGCAAAATAAGCGCGGCTGATCTCATGCGACGGCTGCTAAAAAATCTCGGCGAAGGTGGCGGCCACGGCACGAAGGCCGGCGGTATCATCAATCTGGAAAGTGGCAGCCAGGCGGAAATGGACCGACTTCGAAAAAGATTGCGCCGGCGGCTGCTGCGCGCACTTAAAATTGACGTGGAGCGCGGGCAAAGGCTCATTCCGAAGCCATCCGGAGGAAAAACTCTTTAACGTAACCTTAGCGCTTTGGGATTACACTTGGTGACAGCGCAACGGGGTTGGCGGCCACCGGGCATGTGAGGCGCAATCGCCGGCACCGACGCTACCTTGGGAATCTCATGCTTGCAGCAACTCCAGCCAGCGGTGGAATCGGAAGCGGCCAACAGGCGACGGCCGGGCACCCATCGCTCGACCCGACCGCGCCGCGCGAGGTGGCGCAGGCTTCTTTACAGAACACTGCACAGAACGAGCCCGCGCCTGACTTGTTCCTCAACCGCGAATTGACCTGGCTCGAATTCAATCGGCGCGTGCTGCATGAGGCGGCCGACGATCGCACCCCCCTGCTTGAGCGCGTGCGGTTTTTGAGCATTTTTTCCTCAAATCTCGACGAGTTTTTCATGAAGCGCGTTGGAGGCCTGAAGCGGCAGGTCGAAGCCGGAGTGCTATCGCGCACGGCCGACGGTCTTACGCCGGCGCAGCAGCTATCCGCCATCCGGCAGGCCGTCATGCCGATGCTGACCAAACAGGCGGAAGTTTTTGCCAAATCAATCCGCCCGAAGCTGGAGGAAAACGGCATTCATCTGCTCGGCTGGGCCGAGATGACTGCCGACGAGCGGCAGAACGCCGAGCGGTTTTTTCGACAGAATGTTTTTCCGATCCTCACGCCGCTTGCGGTCGATCCGGGACATCCGTTTCCATTTATTTCCAACCTGTCCGAGTCGCTGGCGGTCATCCTTCATCATCCTGACCGCGGCGAAAACCTTTTTGCGCGCATAAAAGTTCCGGAAATGCTTCCGCGATGGATACGGCTGAATCCGCTTGGCACCGGCACCAGCGCCGCCAATCCGCTGTTTCGGTTCGTATCGCTTTACGATCTGATCCGCAACAATCTGGACGATTTGTTCCCCGACATGCTCGTGATTGATGTCATGCCATTTCGCGTGACGCGCAACGCCGACGTCGAACGTGAAGAGGAGGACGCCGAAGACCTGCTCGAACTGGTCAGTGAAGAACTGCGCCAGCGCCGATTTGCCGACGTTGTCCGACTCGAACATGGACCGGACCCAAATCCGTGGATTCTCAATTTTCTGAAGGAAGAACTCGAGATCGGCGATCTGGATGTCTACCAGGTTGACGATCAGCTCGACTATCAGGACATCAACACCATTGCCGATCTTGCGCTGCCGCATCTGCGGTTCGAGCCGTGGACCGCGCTGCAGAACGCAGCGCTGGCGGATGACGGCGTTGACATTTTTTCAGTCATCCGCGCGGGCGATGTATTGCTGCATCATCCGTTTGAATCATTCACCGGCTCCGTCGAGCGATTTGTGACCGCGGCGGCCGACGACCCAAAGGTACTGGCAATCAAGATGACGGTGTATCGAGCCGGCGACGATTCGCCGCTGATTCATACGCTAATCCGCGCCGCCGAAGCCAAAAAACATGTCGTCTGCCTGGTCGAGCTCAAGGCGCGCTTTGACGAGGAACGCAACATCATCCTGGCGCAGTCGCTGGAAAAGGCGGGCGTGCATGTGGTGTATGGCATCGTCGGGCTGAAGACCCATTGCAAGACCGCGCTGGTGGTGCGGCAGGACCCGGACGGCATCCGCTGCTATGTGCACCTTGGCACCGGCAACTACAACGCCCAGACCGCAAGACTTTATACCGATCTGGGGCTGTTGACCTGCAATCCGGCCATAACAGAGGACGTCGTCGAGTTGTTTCATTACCTCACCGGCCGGTCGCTTAAGCGCGATTATCGCAAGCTGCTGGTGGCGCCGGTGAATATGCGCGATCGATTCCTCGAGATGATTGAACGCGAGATCGAAAACTGCAAAGCCGGCCGGCCGGCACGGATCGTCGCCAAGATGAATTCGCTCGAGGAATCGAGCATCTGCCGCGCGCTGTATCGCGCCAGCCAGGCGGGCGTTGAAATCGAGCTTATCGTTCGCGGCTTTTGCGCGCTAAGGCCGGGCGTGCCGGGATTGAGCGATCGCATTCGGGTATCGAGCATCATTGGCCGATTTCTCGAACACAGCCGGATATTCCATTTCGCCAACGGCTCCACTGATCCTTTGGAGGGGGACTTCTTCATCGGCTCGGCCGACTGGATGTATCGCAACCTGCTGGCGCGCGTCGAGGCCATCGTTCCGATCGAGCCGCGACCCCTGCGCGAGAAACTCTGGGAAATCGTCCAGATCATGTTGAGCGATCACCGTCAGGCGTGGGATATGCGCCCGGACGGCACTTACGCGCAGCGCACGCCCATCGACGCCGAACCTCACCCCGGCACGCATGCCACTCTTATGAACCTCACCCGCCAGCGCGCCGCCCGCGCGGCCGGGCTGGCGCTGAAGGCGTAACGCTGCTTTTGGCGTTATTCTTTCGTATATGACGACCCAGGACCTTGTGGACGCGATGGAGGCGATCGCGCCGACGCGCTATGCCGAATCGTGGGATAATGTTGGCCTTCTGGCCGGCGATGTACGAAATCCCATCAACCGCGCGCTTCTGACGATCGACTACACGGCTGAAGTGGCAGAAGAGGCGAAACAGGCCGGATGTGATGCGGTCATTGCATATCACCCGCCAATCTTCAGCGCGCTCAAGCGGATCACGGGCGAAACCGCGCCCCTGCTGGTGGATGCGCTGTCGCGTGGCGTGGCGATCTATTCGCCGCATACCGCATGGGATGTTGCCGAGGGGGGCGCAAACGATGTGCTGGCGGATGCGATTGGCCTCGCCGAGCGCAGGCCGCTGCGCGTTGAGGAGAAAACTGCGCGATGGCTTAAGCTGGTGGTCTTTGTTCCGCGTGAAAATACTGACCACGTGAGCGATGCCATGTTCAACGCTGGCGCGGGCCAGATTGGCAACTACAGCCGTTGCGCATTTCGATCCGAAGGTGTTGGCAGCTTTCTGCCGCATGAGGGCGCCGCACCTGCCGTCGGCAAGGCAGGCACGTTGGAGCGCGTGGACGAAACCAGACTGGAGTCGATTGTTCCATTAGCGAAAGTCGCCGAGGTTGTCAGTGCGATGCGAAAAGCACATCCGTATGAAGAGCCGGCGTTTGATCTCATCACACTTGCCACGCCGCCCGAAGGCCGGGGCATAGGGCGGGTTGGGGACTTGACGGAGCCAGCGTCACTTGCGGCGATAGTTCAGCGCGTCAAATCAAACCTGCGTCTGAGCAATGTGTTGGTCGGCCCCGAATCGGCCGGCGCAGCAGGTGCGGTTCGCAGGGTTGCCTGCTGCGCTGGCGCTGGAGGCGGATTGCTCGATGACGCATTGAATGCCGGCGCGGAAGTTTTCCTGACTGGCGAAATGCGACACCATGACGTGCTGCGCGCCGCGAGCAAAGGGTGCTGCGTAATCTGTTGTCTGCATTCCAACAGCGAGCGCGCATCGCTTGCGGCGCTGGGAAATAAGCTTCAGGACAAAATGCCTGGACTGACGATTGTGCAAAGCCAGCGCGACCGCGATCCACTGCGCATCTTGTGATTATTCAGGCTTCGGGCTGCACGATTTCGGGCTGCTCTGACTCCTGCGGCGAATGCACCAGATCGAGGTCCGC
>JBBQCK010000343.1:0-4178 GCA_038318605.1 Tepidisphaerales bacterium
CGCCCGAATGACGTCGTTCGCCATGTCGCGCGTTCCCTGGTACACGCGCGATTCATCCGCCCAGGCGCCCGTCGATTCGCGCATGAAACTGGTGGCATCTCCCGCAAGCCGCGCCGCCTCGGCCGCCTCAAGCTGCTTGCCGGCGCCTTCGTGCAGGCGATCCATCAGGTCGCTCCGCACACCCACCCTGCGATATTCATTCAGCCGCTCATCGTTCAGATTGTGAAAGTCGATCGTCGTGCGCATCGCCAGCGCATTAAGGGAGTTCAGTTGCTCGACCGTATATCCCTTCGATCCGCGCTCAACATTTTCGGCCCCATCACTGTTGAGAAGAATCAGCCGATTGCCCACCCGCCCATACCTGAACAAAAGCTGCGAAACCTGCGCCGGCTCCACAAATCCCGCGATCATCTGCCGGTTGATCAGATAACTGTATCGTTGCGGCTCGGCCGCCCGCCGCTGGTCCAAGAGCGTGACATCGTTCAAATCCTGCAGGAACCGCGGGTCATACAGCCCGAACAACGAAAACTCCGCGCAATCGAAAACCTGGCTCTTGATCGGATCGAGATCGGTTGTCAGATCGACATAAGATTTGATGTCTCCGCTCTTTTGTCCCAGATCGGTCGTTGCCGTGATGCGCCCCGTGCCATCCTCCAGCCGCCATACCAGGATCGTTCCATCCTTCAGTTCCTTGCCGCTCCCCGTGGTCACGTTGCTGTATCCCTCAAACAGATAATGCCCCTCCGCATCGGTCGGCGCGACCTCCATCTTGCGCACGCCCATTGTATAGGGCAGATTTTTAAGCAGCGGCACGCGCTTGTTCGGCGCAAATACCATCGTCGCCAGAAAACCGCGCCGAGGCAGATCCGGCACCGGCCGGCCAACCGCCGTCGAAACCACCTGCCCGTGAATCTTGAGGTTGTGTTCCCATCGGTATTCCGGCCCTGTCTTCAGCGTCCCCTCGTCCCACGCATGGCGAAGCAGTTGAATCGTCGCCTGCACCTGCGGACGAAGCGCCGCGAAATCCGGCCCCAGCGCCGCCCGCCCGCCCGCCGCCGCTTCGATACGATCCATCGGCGTGTCGCGAAACAACCGCGCATCATCCAGCGTAATCAGCGCAAATCCCGGCACGCCCCACGCGGCCGCCATCTCCGATGGAAACCCGATGTTCGCCCCGATCCAACTCGCCCGCGCACGCTTTCCGCCAAATGGCTCAAAATCCAGCGCCGCCCGGTACGGCGCAAACCACGCCGGCGGCGATTTCGAAGAATCAAGACGGCTGAACCAGTCCTTCCACTCCCCCAACTGGCTCTGCACCTCCGCACGCATGAAGTAGCCCCACGGCATCGGCCCGACCCGCACGCCCCTGTCCGACAGATCCAAACCAATCAGCGTATCAATAAGTCGGCTGTCATTGTTCCGTGCGTCCGGGTCCGGATTCCGTCCCAGATTCAATGCCAGCCAGCGATAAAGCTCCGTTCGACCCGCCACAAGCGCCCGCCGCGCTGAATACTCCTCCGCCAGACGGTCCATGTCCAAAACCGCGTCCGCCATGTATTTCTGCGCGCGAAAATTCAGGGCCTCGTCCGGACCGTTCGGCGGCGGTGGCGCTTGCGCCTCCAGCGAACGCGCATGCGGATCCTTTGACGGCAATATACGCCGCGTCAAATCCGCCGGATCCTGCTGCAACCCGCCGCGCACCGCCGACAGATCGAGCAAGTCATTGTCCAGACTTGTCTCAAGCGCTTGTTCCGCGTCGGTCTTTTCCTCTGCCTTCAACCGACGCAGACGGAAAATCTGATCCTGCTTCTGAGCCGTATCCGCCTCGATCAGCTTCACCACCCGGCCGATCAGCGACCGATCCTCCACGGGCCGCAGCTTCGATGGATCGAATTTTCCCGTCGCCCCGTCGCGCAGCGCAGTCGCCCTCGCCAAATCCTTGTTCAAAGCCGACAGGCTCTGGTCCATCTCACCAACCTGATCGCGCCATCCATCGGACAATCGCGGCGGATCGGCCAGCGCCATCAGCACCTGCCGCGTCCCGCTGAACATCATGTGATCCGCCGACGTGAAGCACACCACCACCGGCCGGCCGATCGGCTGCGCCGCCAGATCGCGTATCAGCGCCAGCGCCGTTGCCGTCTGCACCGCCTGACTTGCGCCGCTCGATAAATCCGGCACGAGGCACGACGAATCGATCGGCGCCTGAATCGCCAGCGCCGTCGGATTCGCCTTGCTCGACCAATCCCCCGGCCCAAACGACACGGCCTTGCCCAGCGCCCATTGTGCCGACTGCGGCAGCGCCTGCACGGTCGTCAACTGCGGGCTGCGGACCAGCGCGTAAATGTTCGTCGCCTGAACTTCCTTCCATGTCACACTGCATACAACCGTCGCCGAACCCTCCACGCCGCCCGACCGCAGCTTCGCCACCAGATCGCCATGCGCGGCATCATCGGGCATGTAAAACCGGGGCACGTTGATCGGAATGGGAACCTCGTGCGAACGCAGATCGACGTTCGTCGTCTGCTCCAGACGCTGCGAAGGCTGGCTTGTGGCCGGCCCGTCAACACGGTTTTCAAGAACGATGATTGCCCGCGCGCCGAAATAGGCCGCCTGCGACCACGATTCTCCCGCGGACGATTCAACCACCGCGATATTGCCCACCAGATCAAGTGGCCGCAGATCGCCGAACTGGCAATTGCCGCAGTAAACCAGCTTCCCCCGAACGCCGCCCGCCAGCGTTGAGTTCGGCCTCACGCCCGCCGGCCAGAATGGGTATATCGCCACGCCCTTTTGTCCCTCGATCGTCAATTCCGAGCGATCCGTCACCGGCATCATCACCGCAAAAGTCTGCTCGCGATATTCGACGTTCGGCGACGCCTTGCGCGCCAGTTCAAGCTGCCCGCGCACATAATCGACCGATTTCCGGTACCCCTCGCTGCCCACCATCCGCGCTCCGGAGCCCGCCAGCGTTTTGACATCGCTCTGAAACTGCGCAACGGCATTCTCGCCGCGCGCCGAGGCCCCCGTCACCAGCGCGACCGCTAGAAACAGGACCCGCGCATACCCCCCGCCGGCCATGCACCGCCAAACCACGCGAAACCCTAAATTGCGGGGGGTCAATTGAAGAATCAGGCGTCGTACGCCGGCAACGCAGTCTGGCGGCCCGGCCGCCTCGGGAGCGTGTTGGTTCATCGGTGTGTCTACCGCCAAGGGCCCAGGGACAAATGGTGGGGCATTATGACGGCGCGAAGATCGTTTGTCACTTCGCCCGGCGTATGTTATCTATATCTTCGTCGCTCAGGCGACCCCGCGATGTTTCGACATCGTGGCCAGCACGCGGGGCAGCGGCACGGGCCGTTGACAGTTGCGGGCTTTGAGGAATCAACCGGACGTGACCGCGCATGGATGCGCACGACTTTTGCTTACATCAATCGATCGCGAAGACCGCCGGTCACCTATGTGCCCGCCACCGGGGAACGTTCCCCCCGTTTGCGCCACCGTTTGGCGGAATCTTCCGATCCGAATCAAGCGTTCCGATAACACCCGTCGATAAGGGCACCGGGGGCTTGAGACTTTTTTGAAAACCGAGGACCAGGGTATGAGCTTCGCCCGACATACATCCCGCCGAAACACGCGATCCGCGCAGCGTCCTTCACCTGATCCGGATGAACCCTACGTCTCGCGCAGCGCCAGCCTCTCGGCCGCATTGCCCGCCAATCTCCCCGGCGACCCCGCCCGGCCGGCGTGGCGAAATCCCTTCGCGCTTCGCCCGCCCGCCGTCCTGGACGGCGCCGATCGCCGCGGCGACAACCGCCGCCCCCAGCAGAAGGAAGTCCGAATCACCGTCCTCGATGGCCCCAACGTCAATCGCACGTTTGAAACCACCACACGCGATCAATCCCTCAGCGGTGTGTCGTTCCTATTGAAGGAATCCCTCGCCGTCGGCCAGATGTGCCGCATCGACATCATCAACGGCAACACCACCAGCCACACTTGCGAAGTCATCCGCTCCCGCCCCCTCAGCAACGGCCGCCACGAAATGGCCGTCCAGTTCCGAAATGCGAAGAAGCAGTAGCGGCAAAGGCCCGCAACTCCGAAAACCAACCCGAAAGCGCCAAGCCACGAAAGGCAACCAGCCCGCGCGCTTCCTTAGCGAGAGGCGGTGAGGGTTCCAT
>JBBQCK010000344.1:0-4177 GCA_038318605.1 Tepidisphaerales bacterium
GTTGATCTGGCAAAAAATCTACGCGTGCAACCGATTCCAGATTCCAAAATCATGCGCGTTATGATGACCGCCTCCAGCCGCGAAGATTCCCGAAATGTGCTAAAGGAGATCGTCGATACGCACATGACCAAGCAGAACGGCGAATCCGGAAGCGCGGTGGATCAACACATCAGTCAGATAAAAAATCTTCGCGATAAGTATGAGAACAACCTCAGGGACATCCAAACGAGGTTGAAAAGCAAACAATGGGAGCTGCAGGGAATGGGCGTATCGGCCGGCAGCCTGGGTGGATATGGCAACACGACTGACAACTCCCGGCAATTTGAGTTGCAGCGGCTGACAGAGTTAATGCCAAAGCTGCGCGCCAATGCCGAGCAGGCTAAGCAGGCGAACGACAGCCTGCAGCAGCAATTGAATGCCGGGCAAATTCCCATGCAGGCGAGACTGATGGCAGATCAGGACTTCCGCGTCCGGGAGCTTAAAAACCGCATCGCCGACCTGAAAATCGAACGCGACGTGGCCATGGGAAACATGGGTAATCAGAACGCATTGCTTCAGAACATCGAACGCCGCATCTCCGAAACTGAAAAATCGCTCGACGCATCCTACAACGATGCGGTGGTCAGCGCAAGAACCAATATCACCGAGCAGACATCGCGGATCGCCGAATCGGCGCAAAAAGAACTGGATGAAACGCAGGCCGATTACGACAAAGCCCGCAAGGACATCGCCAACGCTGGAATAACCGTCGCGGAACTGCTCAGCCTTCAGGAAGACGAACGCGTGCTTCGCGAACTTTTCCGCCGCGCCGACGATGAATACCGCAGCGCTTCAGTCATCAAGACCACCACTCCCGATCGCATCACCTGGCAGGCAGAGCCCACGGTGCCGGGCGAGCCGAGCTTTCCGAAACTTTATGTTTCAATTGGAAGCTGCGTGATGGCCGGCCTGGCGCTGGCACTGGGAATCGCGTTCCTTCGCGAGATGATGGATACAACCGTGCGCAGCCCGCGTGACATTGCCCGGGCGGGCCAGATGAATGTCCTGGGCATCATCAGCGACGAAAACGAGGATCCGCAGCTCAGTGGTTCACGCCTGCCTCTGGTGATTTTCGATTCGCCGCATTCGCTGATTGCCGAGCAGTTTCGACAGGTGCGCACACGCCTGCAGCACGCGGCTTCACTGGATACGACGCGCTCGATTCTCGTCAGCGGCGCTGCGCCGCTGGACGGCAAGACAACCGTCGCCTGCAATCTGGCGGCCGGTCTGGCGCTCAACGGCCGGAAGATTTTGCTCGTGGACGCCAACTTCCGCCGTCCCGAAGTTCACCGCGTTTTCCAGACCAGCAACGAACATGGAATGAGCGACGTGCTCAACGGCAGCGCAAATTTCGACGAAGTGGTCAGCGATACGCAGGTTCCGAACCTTTCGGTCATGGGAACCGGGCCCAAGCCGCTGAACGCCACGGAATTGTTCGAAAGTCAGCTGCTGATCGACTTCATCGAAAGGGCGCTCGAGGAGTTCGACCATGTGATCTTCGATTCCGGGCCGTTGCTGGTGGTAAGCGAATCGGTGGCACTGGCGACGCGCGTGGACGGCGTCGTGACGGTCGTGCGGGCCCACAGCGACAGCCGGGGCGCACTCACCCGCATGCGCGAAATGCTGCGGCAGGTCCGCGCTGAACACCTCGGCGTGGTGCTCAATGCCGTGCGGTCGCAGGTGGGCGGATACTATCGCCGGCACATGAAGATGTATTACGATTACAACGAGGGGTGATCGCCGCCGGACCGTCCGGCCGCGTTGCCGCTCGACATGGAGATTTCGCCGGGCCCCGGACAGATTGCTGTTCGGGGTTCGCGCGCCAAGGGATTGGGTGCATTCAGATGGCGGAGCAGATACGTCTGGGGATAGCTGGCGCGGGGTGGCCGGGTTTGCAGCATGCCAAAGGCGCCGCGGAGGTTGGCGGCTACCGCATCGATGCGGTAGCCGATCTTATCCCGCAGCGTCGCCGCCGGGTAATGACCGAGTTCGGGGCGGCGCGGCAATACGCCGATGCGATGCAGCTCGTCGGGGATCCGAATCTGGATGCGATCTGCGTCTGCCTGCCCAAGGCGCTTCCCGCGCCGGTGTCGCTGGCGGCGCTGCGCGCGGGGCGACATGTGCTGTGCGAAACGCCGCCAGCGATCAGTGCGGCCGAGGCGCGCAAAATGCGCACCGCCGCCGCCAAGCGCGAGAAGGTTTTGCTGTATGCGTTGCAGCGCCGTTTCGGCGCCCATGCCCAGGCGTCGCACCAGGCCATCGCAAAGGGATATGCCGGCGAAGTGTATCACGTCCGCGCCGCATGGACTCGAACCCGCGGCATTCCGCGCGGCACCGGATGGTATGCCCGACGCGCAGAATCGGGCGGCGGCGCGCTGATCGATCTCGGCATCCACATGCTCGATCTCGGGTGGTATTTGCTCGGCCAGCCGGTTCTTGCCGATGCGGTCGGGGCGACACATCGCCGTTTCATTGAACCGGTACCATCGCCTGAGGCCCAATCTTCCGAATCGGCGCAAAAGAGCGTGGAAGATCAGGCGTTTGCGTTGTTGCGATTTGAAGGAGGCAAGTCGATCGAGCTGGCGTGCAGTTGGGCGATCAATCAGCCCATCCACCAGAATGGCGCCGTCTGCCGTGCCTACGGGGACAAGGGCTCACTGGATGTTTACACGCCGCACGGGGCGGTTCTATATCGCAACTTTGACGCGGCCGGCAAGCCGCGCGAGCACCCCCTGAAAGGGCCGAAGGTGGTAAACTACGCCGCCATGATGCGGCATTTTAAGGAATGCATCCACGGGAAAGCCAAACCGCTCTGCGGCGGTGAGGAGGGGGTTTCGCTCATGGAAATGATTGAAGCGATCTACAAAAGCTGACGCGCCGGCCGAACATACAGCGATGAATCCATCGCGCGTTCTCCAACCGCCCGCAATCCGGCGGAGCACTGTCTTGAAGCTGACACCCGTCACCATCAGACACAAGCGAGCAGGTTGGCGGCTCCCTTTCCCGATAACGCGGGGCGAGCGGGCATGGGGCAGGACAAACACGAGCCAATTTCATCCGCGAGCACTTTCGTCGCGCCTCATAGGCTCTGCAGCGTCTTCATCCTCGGATGCGGTCAATTATCCCTCGGCGCCCCCAAGCTCGCGATTCTGGAACATCCACAATCCGGCGACCATTGCGAAGAAACTGTAGGCCGCCGCGTACAGCACCGCGACCGCGAGATAACCCATCAGCGCCGAATAGGGCACGGCGTTCGGATCGCGGGCAAATTGGAAAATCGCGATGTGGCTATAGACCGTTTTTTGGCGCAGGTCGAAGATTTCCAGGTAGGGAAGCAGAGTCGCCAGAACCTGTGCCAGCACCTTGACCGGCCAGGAATAATTCGCATCGGCCGGGAAAAGAAAACGCGTGAGATTGCCGGCGATGTAAAGAAAAATGACCAGCGGAAGATTCACCACCAGCGACAACCGCGTGGATAGTGCTACGCCAACGGCCGCGAGCACGCTGATCTGAAGCCAAAGCAAAGCCAGCGACGGTGCCAGGCTCAGTATGTGCATCATCCGCATACCATGGAGGCTGAGGAGCACGCGCTGATCGATCGAGCGCGGGTCGAGCGTGTAGTCGCCCGGCACGCGGAACCAGATGCAGATGCCCAGCACAATCCCCAAGCCGATGACGGCAATGGCGGCGGCCGCGATGATGCCGAGATATTTTCCCAGCAGGACCTCCCATTTTTTCACCGGCTTGCTCATCAGCGTGAGCATCGTGCGGTCTTCAATTTCATCGAAGACTGATTTTGAAGTGGCAAAAAGGGTGACAATCAGCACCAGAAGCAGCACGACATCCAGCCCGACCGCCTTGTACATGACGGTGTCTTCACTGAACGTAAAAAACGGAAGCAGGCCGAAGAGAATCAGAACGGCCGTGCCAAGTATCAAAATCAGCGGAAAGATCGGCTGAACGATCGACTCGAAGAATGTGTGGCGAAGAATTACGAAGGTGCGGTACATGGAGTGGAATGGGGTTAGGTGTACGCGGGAATCAGAAGGTTGCAGGCGGTAAGCAGCAAGAAAGGCTATCGAAAGTTTTATGGGTTTAGAGTGCGGTGGTGCACTTCCTGGCTTGCGACGTGGTGTTC
>JBBQCK010000345.1:0-4170 GCA_038318605.1 Tepidisphaerales bacterium
TCTATACCGCCCTGCTGGCGCCGATTGCGCTAATGCTGTTGAAGCGCGCCCGCAAATTATTCGGTTTCCGGCCGGGTCGGCCATCGGGGTTTGGCACTCGCGGATGACGCGCGCCCTCATGTCTGGCGTGTCGAAGTATTACTTACCGCCTCCGCCTTTTCGCCAGCGAGGCAGAATCGATGCGCGCGGTGGGCGGCATAATTCAAGTACGACAGCCCCGCACGATCTCGCAGTGAGATCACCTCATCCCGGCGCATCGCCTGCGCAACGCTCGCCCGCGCATCGTGGCGAATGATTGGATGACTGAAAGCGGTGAGCAGCGTAATCCAGCCATAGGCCCGGCGGCGGCGCAGCAGATCAGCGACGATCAACCCGCGCGATGCAACGCGATCAAGTTCACACAGCACCCTGACCATCTGCGGCTCATAAAGGTGATGCAGAAACTTGTGATTAAGTGCTTAATCGTATGCGCCGCCAAGAAACGGAAGGCGCATGGCGTCTGCGCGTACGAAGGTAATTCGCGTGTCAGAACTGCGCGATCGCGCGATTTCCAGCGTTACCGGATGCAGATCGGCCGCCGTGATGCTCAGGCGAATATCCGGTCGGGCGCGGTCGCACCACGCGAGAATAGCGCGGGGAATGTCGGCCGACCCGCTTGCGACATCAAGTAGCCGGATGGGCGCGCCAGTTGGCCAGCCCCGGGAGAAGCTTTCGAGGTATTGGATTGTCGTCCGGGCATAGCCAAGCCAGCGATTGACGCGCTCGATGAACGCCAGAGAGGCACGGAGATCGGACGGCGCCACTTCGGGGGCATCCATCCATTCTTCGCTGCGTCGGCGCTGCCACACGGCTTGCCTTTCGCTGTTTACATGGCGGCTGCTGCGATTTTGTCGCGGATCGCCTTGATCCGCACGCCCTCCGGCGTGCTCAGGTGCGACAGCTCAGATGCTTTCGATGCCTCGACATATTGCTCGTATTTTTTCGCGCCGAGAATGATGGTGTGGGTCGTTGGTTGATCCAGCAGCCAGCGCAACGCGAGTTGGACCATGCCGCGCCGGCCGGTGGTCATTTCCTCAAACGCCTTGTATCGGCGGTATTCATCCGCCTTGTCCGAGCCGGGCGGTGCCCAGTTGCTGCGGATGTCATCCTCGCCGAATCGCGGGGCCGACCGAAAATATTGACCACTCAATTTTCCGCCGGCAAATGCGCCGCGGACAATGCCGCCGATATTTTCCTTCTCTATGACTGCCCGCATTTTTTCCTGGGGCGAACCCATGCTCTCGGCAAATTGCACCACGTCACGACATCCGAGTTTCTGAAGCGATTGCACATGGTCAACGTTGTTGGTTGAGATTCCAACGGCGCGCAACTTGCCCTGCTTTTTTGCCTTTTCGAGGAACGCTGCCACCCCTTCGGATTCTTTTGGATCCGGGCCGGCGTGATAGAGGTAGATGTCGATGCGGTCGGTCTTAAGCCGGTTGAGCGACAGCTCAAGCGAAATCGGCACGCGCTTGGCGGCGACATTGTTCAGGCGCTCGCCATTGGGTCCCACCTGCGCACCAAATTTGGTGGAAATGATCCATTTGTCGCGGCGCCCTTCCAGCGCTTCGCCGACACGGCGTTCGCTTTCGCCGGCGGCATATTGTTCGGCGGTGTCTATAAAGTTGATGCCCAGCCCGTCGCCGCACCGGCGGATCAGGTCCACTACAAACTCGCGTCCAAGGTCGGGGTGGCCGTCGGTTTTGCCGTCGAGCGTGAGCGGCCCGCCAAGCTGCCAGGCGCCGACGCCAATTTCTGAAACCTCTATTCCTGTTTTTCCCAGCTTCCGGTACTTCATTCGCCCAAGCCTACCCCAGATTGCCGGGATTGGAATATGCCGGGCAACTGAATGCCGATCCACTTGGAATAACCATGCGGCCGGTCCGGTTTTACCTTCCCGGTGCAGGTCGTGACGGCACACATGCCCGTACCGGATTATTTTTGTGCTATTTTGCCCAAGGGCAGAATGATGCTGTGTTGGTATCATTCCGCACAACGATGGCGCGGACGGGGTTGGCCCGGTCTGGTCATCGGTGAGTTTCACCACTTTCTCAAGGAGTCTCCATGAAGCGTTCCACTTCGATCAAGGCGATGGCTGCTTCGGCCGCTGTCACCGGATTCATCGCCGGTTTGTCCGCGACTTCGGTCAAGGCTGCCCCGGTTGCGTTCCCGACCCAGAGCAACGTTGCAAGCGTGGACCAGGCGCTGCAGACGAACATTGCCGGCCAGGTCGCCACAGTTGCCTTCGGCGACGCGAGCTGCAAAGGCGCCCACGGCTGCAAGGGCGAAAACGCCTGCAAGGGCCAGGGCGGATGCAAGACCGGCGACAACGGCTGCAAGGGCAAGAATTCCTGCAAGGGCCACGGCGGATGCAAGTCCGAGGGCCCGGCAACGAATCCTGCCTGAGCGACCTTTTGGTCTGCTGAATTTTCAACCGGCCGCGAAGCGCCTCCGACAGCCGGAGGTTCTTCGCGGCCCTTATTTGGCGCGACGCGAAATCGAATGCACCCTCGCAAGCATGGAGTGCTGTTCGAACGCGTCAATCCGGCAGCGCACCCGCGCTTGTCGCGAGGAGCATTGAATGGCGGGCAATCGACACAACAACTACACCAACCTTGGCATTGGTCTGGGCCTGCGTGTCCCGCACTACAGCCACATACTTTCCAAAAAGCCGACCTGCGACTGGTTTGAAATCATCTCCGAAAATTACATGGTGAACGGCGGGCGGCCCTTGCAGGTGCTCGATCAGATTCTCGAGCAGTACAAAGTCGTTCAGCACGGCGTTTCGCTCTACTTTGGCTCATCGGGCAAGATCAACTGGGACCAGGCAAAACGCCTGAAGGAACTCGTCAAGCGCACCAAAACGCCCTTCTTTTCCGACCATCTTTGCTGGGGTTCGGTGGACGGCACTTACACGCACGATCTGCTTCCCATGCCCTACACTTTTGAAGCGGCGAAAAACACCGCGCGGCGGATCACGCAGCTTCGCGATTTCATTGAAGTGCCCGTGTGTGTTGAAAACGTCTCTTCATACGCGGAATTCCACGAGTCGGAGATGACCGAATGGGAGTTTCTCAATGAAGTGGTCGAACAGGCCGACTGCGGCATTTTGCTGGACGTCAACAACATTTACGTCTCGTCCAAAAATCATTCGTTCGATCCCTACGAGTATGTGAACAGCGTTGACCCGGAACGGGTCGGGCAGATGCACATCGCCGGCCATTCAACTTTTGAAAAATACATCCTCGACACGCACGATCACCCCGTGCTCGATCCGGTCTGGAAGCTATACGAGCGCGCCATTGACCGATGCGGGCCGACATCGACGCTGCTCGAGTGGGATGCGCATATTCCATCGTTTGAAGAAGTGCATCGCGAGGCGTTGAAAGCGAAGAAGTTTCTGAAAAACATTACGGAGAAGCGAAATGCCGCCAGCGCCTAAGGCCGCCGGGAAATCGAAGGCTGCGAAGGTGAGATCGGCAAAAATACGCGCCTTGAAGACCGCGCGCCTACGGGAATCCATGGCAAAATCGGGACGAAGCGGCGGTGAGAAGGCGAAAACTCGCAACGCCGGCATCTCGGAATCGGAAAATTCGACGACAAGTGCGAAGCGCATCAGCACGAAATTATTGAAAGCGGGGAAGCCAAAGGCAAAGCCGAGCCTTGCCCGCACGCAAAAGTTGTTTGCGACCGCGGTCATGCGGCGGCTGACGCGCGGCGACAAGACCGATCGCATCTGGTCTGATGGCCGGCGTACAGCCGACGTGATCGCGCCGATCATCAAACCCAACGACCGCCTCTCCGCACTTGACCGTCTTGAAATCTACAACCGCCAATACTGGTTTCGGCTGCTCGACATTCTCGCCAGCGATTTTCCCGGCCTGCGTGCGATTCTCGGGGCGCGTAAGTTTCATCGCCTCAGTATCGCGTATCTCGACGCTCATCCTTCGCAGTCGTTCACGCTGCGCGATCTCGGACAATTTCTTGTCGCGTTTTTGAAAACGAATCGCGCGCTCTCCGCACCGCACACCGCGCTGGCAATCGACATGGCGCGATTCGAATGGGCGCAGGTTATCGCGTTCGACGGTGCAGCGCTTCCACCCGTTAAGCTCGACGAAGTGGCCAGCACTC
>JBBQCK010000346.1:0-4147 GCA_038318605.1 Tepidisphaerales bacterium
CGAGGATGAGCTGACCCATGCCGGGATAGCCGATGACGATTTCCAAAAGCGCTGCGCCGCCGAACAGTCCGGCGAACTGGTATCCGAGCATCGTCACCAGTGGATTAACGGCGTTGCGCAAAGCGTGACGATAGATCACCGCGTTTTCCGACAACCCCTTGGCGCGGGCGGTCTGTAAATACTGCATGCGCAGGACCTCAAGCATGTTGCCGCGCATGATGCGCTGTAACCCGCCCAATGCGCCCACCGTGAGCACTACAACCGGCAAAATCAGGTGATGAACGTAGTCAAGTAATTGTCCCACCCGCGAGAGCGAATTGTGATCCAGACTTTTCAGCCGTCCCGGTGGAAGCCATTGCAGTACACCCGCGAAAATCCAGAGCAGCAGAAGTGCAAGAAAGAATCCGGGCAGGCTCATGCCGACAAAGCTGATGCTCGAAACAACCTTATCCGGCCAGCGATACTGATTGACGGCCGCCCATATGCCCAGCGGCACCGCGATTGCCCAAGTCAAAAAGAGCGTCACCAGATTGAGCAACAGCGTAGCCCCCAGTCGATCCTTGATGACGGCGGCGACGGGCTGGTTGTACATGCGGCTCGTACCCAGGCTGCCCTGCAAAATGCCGTCGAAGCGGCGTCGGCCATCCTTTTCAACTGGCCCGAGCAGGCGCGGCACGCCTATCCAGTTGAGATATTGTTCATAGGCGGGACGATCCCGGCCGAAAATACGCTCCTGTTCCTGCAATGTCTCTCTGCTTATGCGCGGATCAATTTCGGCGGCCAACTCCGACCCCGGAGACGCCTTGAGGATTGAGAACGACAGAATCGTCGCCAGGAAAATAAGCCCCGCTCCGAACATCAGGCGCCGCAGAACATAAGCTCTCATCGATTCGCCTGCATGGATTGAATCTCGTCTTGCCGTCCAACTTCACGCCGGCTCGACTGCTTCGCCGCGCCCGCGCGCACACGTTCGCCGCATCAAGGTGCTGAATCGCTCATTTTCCTTCAAGTACAAACATCTCTTCCTCATTGTGAAACAACAGGCCTACAGGCGCGGGAAAAATATTACCAAAGCGATTGCGCAAAGCAGCAACCATCGTCGGGCATACGAGATACACCATGGGTTGCTCGCGCGAGACGATATCAATCCATTCCCGATAGATTTCCTTGCGCCTCGCGTGGTCAAATTCCGTGACACCGGTTTCGAACAACTCGTCGATGCGCTTCTCCCAATTGGTCGAGGGCGTCGTCTGGTTGGGCCACCAGAGATGGAGGCGGCCGCTGCTTTTCCAGACATTTGCACCGAAATTTGGTTCAAGCCCGCCAGACAAGGCCATGACCAGACATTCCCAGTCATGCGTCTGGTCCATCTTTTCTGTAAGCAGATTAAATTCGAGGAATAGCGTGTTCGCCTTGATGCCTACCTTGGAAAGATCCGTGCGAATCGCCTCGCAGATATCCTGGCGCGTCTCGTTGCCGGAGTTCGTATAAATTGTGAAACGGACCTCGTGACCTTGCTCGTCCTCCAGGATGCCGTTGCCATCGCGATCCTTCAATCCCATGTCCTCGAGCAGCGCCTTCGCTTTGGCCAGATCCAGCGCCGGTACAGGGATGCCGTCCTGTCGAAATGGCCCGGGGGCGATGGTAAAAGGCGCCGCCAGCGGAACCGCGAGATTGCGCATCACGTTGTGTACAATGTTATCGCGATCAATGGTGTGCGAAATTGCCTGGCGAAACCGCTGATCGCGAAACCATTTGACTTTGTACGCCGGAACCCGGTTCTCACGGACCGCGTCTTCGTTCATGTTAAATGCGGCGAAGAATGTTCCGGATGTTGGCCCGAGCGCATAGAGTGAAAATTTATCCGCCGTCTCGCGCGGCCGAAGCTCGGCAATATCCTTGCCGGTTCGCATGGCGAAGTAATCGATCTCGCCGCGCTCAAAACTCAGGAGCATCAGGTTGAGCTCCTTCATGATGACGAAGTCCAGCCCATCCAGATACGGCAGTTGATTACCGGCCGAATCCTTCTTCCAGTATCGCTTGCTGCGTTTGAGCGCGACTTTGTTTCCCGGCTCGTAAGCGCCAAGCATGAAGGCGCCGGTTCCGACAATATCGCCGCTTGCGCTTCCCTTGGACATCGCGGAACCGAATGTCCCATCCGCCGCCGTCGCCGCGTATTTTTTCTTCGACAGAATCGGCGCGGCGCACTCCATGTCCCATATTGCCACCGGAACGGGCGTGATGAAACGCACTGTATATTCGTCCACTTTTTCAACGCGGACGGCCTTGCCGCCAAATGTCGCGGAATCGCGTATCGAGCACGGCCACCGCGGCGGCGTGCCGCCCGGGCGCGAGCTGTCATAGATCAGGTCGTTCCATGTAAATACGACATCGTCGGCGGTAAAAGGTGAGCCGTCATTGAACGTCACGCCGTGGCGCAGATGAAATGTCCAGGTCAGGTGGTCGGCCGCCACATCCCATGATTCGGCCAGCAATGGTACAACCTTGCCGGTAAATGGGTCCGTGGTTGTCAGACCTTCAAAAATGCGATTGGTGTAATCCGAGGTGCTCGCCTCGCCAGAAGTGATTGGATTGAAGCTCTTGGGCTCACCCAGAGTCGCGCGAATGATTCGTCCGCCATATCTCCCGACAACCGGCTTGTATTGATCGGCGCTGATGACCGGTATTCCGATCGTGGTGCCAGCATCAACCGGCTTGGGCTTGTCCTTTTTTTTGCCGCATCCTCCTGTCGCCAACAAGGCGATGACCGACATAATCAAGATGCTTCGCAGATTCATCAATTTACTCCGAGCCGAAAAGTTCTCGTGACCGTAAAGCGAAGTCTACCCTCCCCGCCGCGCGGCCCCAAACACCGTCGCGGTGAATCGACGTTCGCGCAACGGCTCGATCATCGCCAGATTCAGATAATCAGTCGGGTGAGACCGTAAATGGCCAGCAGGAAAAGCGCGATGAACAGGATCGACCCCACGACGCCGACAATATCCAGCCAGTAGTCGCGCAGGCTCACCTGCCGGGACGCTATGAGTTTTGGAAGATACAGCAAGTCGAGCACCAATAGACGGCGCTGAACGTCAACGTGAGCCTTGTCAACCGCCACGACACCGCCGATGTTTTCGATCAGATCGACCTGTATCCCGGCGTCGCGCAACATTTGCTCGTCTCCCACAGGCGTATCGAGGCGTGCATAAAACTCACGCACCGATTTGCGATTGTGCTGAGGCGTCAGCAACGACACGATCACCGTCGCCAGCAGTCCGGCGCCAAGGTAAAGCGGCTGCTTTACCTCAATGCCCACTTCCCCGATCGCAAGCCCATCACCAAACCCCGGCCAGCCGATCGCAGCGTAGCCGCGTGTCACATAGCGCACGCTCGATCTGTAATACGCGGGCGTATTTTTGAAATCCTGAAGGTTGTTGTGCACGAACAAAATCGCCATCACCGTTGCACCTGCGACGGCGCCATAGGCGGTGACGCCGCGCCATATGAAGCACAACAGCATCGGCAGTCCCCACACCGCACCGAGAAACAAGGTCGCAAGGAAGAAACCAACAATGTTCTGCTTCACATGTGAAAGGACCAGCCAGCCGAGCAGAATGTTCACCGCCGCGAAGACACGCGCGGCCATCAGATACTCACGATTTGAGGCCTTGGGACGCACGAAGGGCCTGTAAAAATTGTTCAGTACATTTCCCGCGAATCCGATCATGCTCGCCGCGACGGTGCTCATCACGGCCGCCAGCACCGACGCCACCATCAATCCGCGCAATCCAGATGGCAGCAGCAGGGCACTCATCCGAGGGAAGATCTCGTCCGGCGGAACGTTTGAAACCGCAGCGCCGCCAAATGCCGCCACCGCGAACAATCCGATGGCCGCCCAGCCGATCGTACAGAAGCGCTTGACGATCAGCCCCAGCGTGCCGGTACGCGCCGCCACTTCGTTGACGGCAGCGCTGGGTGCGACACCGCCAATCGACGGAATTGATCCCATCACCAGCCACAACAGCGTCATGCCGGAATATCCCTTTCTCGATAGGAGGTCGAAATGTGAAACCGGCACATGCGGCGGAGAAATGGCACTTAATCCGCCGAGTTTCCAAATGGCGAATGGAATCAGCATGAAACTCAG
>JBBQCK010000347.1:0-4140 GCA_038318605.1 Tepidisphaerales bacterium
CAGGGGATGAAAGCCAAATACATCGTCGAGGAGGGCCACCTCTTCGTCGGTCGGGGCACACATATCCAGCCAGAACCGGGCGGCCGGATCGCGATTGGCGGCGCAGAGGTTTGCTTCGTCGGGATCGGTGCTGGTGGTACCGTCGCCGCGGATAATGAAGGCCGTGACCATGCATTGTGAACTATCGGCCGGGGCGGGGCGCGGTCAAGAATTGGGGAAATAGCGGAAGTCCCGTCCGGAGGGAGGATGGCACACTTCGATCGCGTTGGCACGGTAGAGCCAGATCCTGCAAAAAGATGCTGATGCTTTAGCCGTTGAATGTCCCAAGCTGGCGTCTTCGTTAGAGGAATAGGCTCGCATCAACACGGAATCGTGCCACAAGCACCTTGATGTGCTTCTTGGACGGTTCCCGCTCACCCTTGAGGAACATCGCCCTCCGGCCTGTCAACGCTTTCCCATACGGGATATAGTGACAGGCATCATGGCAATCAGCGATACGATCAAGAAGGGTGTCATTCGCGCGCCTCATCGCTCGCTTTTGCGGGCGACGGGCGTGGTGGAGTCGGAGGCGGATTTCGACAAGCCGTTTATCGCGGTTTGCAATTCGTTTGTGCAGATCATTCCGGGCCACGCGCATCTTGACGTGGTGGGGAAAAAGGTGCGGCAGGCGGTAAAGGCGGCCGGGGGCGTGCCGTTTGAGTTTAACACCATTGGCGTGGATGACGGCATCGCCATGGGGCACGGGGGCATGAAATATTCGCTGCCGTCGCGCGAATTGATCGCCGACTGCGTCGAAACGATGCTGCGGGCACATTGCTTTGATGGCGTGGTTTGCATACCCAACTGCGACAAGATCGTCCCGGGGATGATGCTAGGCGCAGCTCGAGTGAACATTCCGACGATTTTTGTTTCGGGCGGGCCGATGAAGGCGGGGAAAGCCAAGACTGGCGAGGCGATCGATCTGGCGACAGTGTTTGAGGCGGTCGGCATGGTTTCGGCCAACAAGATGAGCCTTGAACAATTGCAGGACATTGAGGAAAATGCCTGTCCAACCTGCGGATCGTGCTCGGGGATGTTCACGGCCAATTCGATGAACTGTCTGAACGAGGCGCTGGGGCTGGCACTGCCGGGGAATGGATCAATTCTGGCGACCGATCCGGCGCGCGATGCATTGTTTGCAGAGGCGGGGCGGCGGATTGTCGATCTGGTGGCGAAGAACATCCGGCCATCGGACATTCTCACACACAAGGCGTTCGAAAACGCGTTTGCGCTGGATGTGGCGATGGGGGGATCGACCAACACGGTGCTGCATACGATGGCGGTGGCGATCGAAGCGGGACAGCCGTTTGCGCTGAAGCACATCAACGAGGTGTCGGCGCGGGTGCCTTATATCTGCAAGGTTGCGCCGGCCGGGAAATATCACATGGAAGATGTGTTTCGCGCGGGGGGGATCAGCGCGATTCTTAAGACGCTGGCGGGCAAGGCGGGGACGCTTAATCTGGAGTGCATTACGGTTACTGGCCGGTCGCTGGGGGAAAACATCGCTGATGCAACGGTGAAGGATGCGGACGTGATCCGGCCGTTGTCGAATCCGTATAGTGAGCAGGGTGGCCTGGCGATTTTGTTTGGGAATCTGGCTCCGGACGGTGCGGTATTGAAAACCGGGGCGGTGCATCCGTCGATGCATCAGTTCGCAGGGCCTGCGGTGATTTTTGAATCGGAGCAGGCCGCGGAGCATGGGATTCTGGAAGGGAACGTGAAGGCGGGGGATGTGGTGGTGATCCGCTATGAAGGGCCGCGCGGCGGGCCTGGAATGCAGGAGATGCTCGGGCCGACCGCCAGCATCATGGGGCGTGGGCTTGGGGAATCGGTCTGCCTGATAACGGATGGTCGATTCAGCGGGGCGACGCGCGGGGCTTGTATTGGACACGTCAGCCCGGAGGCGGCGGCCGGCGGGCCGATCGCGCTGGTGGAAGAAGGGGATCTGATTGAGATCGACATTCCCGCGCGCAGGATGACGCTGAAAGTCGATGACGATGTGCTGGCGCGGCGACGGGCGTCTTGGAAACGCCATCCTCCCAAGATCGACTACGGCTATCTGGCGCGGTATGCGGCGCAGGTGACCAGCGCTGATACAGGCGCGGTGTTGAGGAAGCCGGAGCTTTGAGGGATGGAGCCGACGACTTGCCAATGCGCCTGGAGACTGCGATTTTGTCAGGGCGACAACGGGGAAAAGAGTCCGGGGGCGTCGTTCAAATCGTCTCCAGTCCTTGTTTGAAACGATCTTTGACGGTGACGCTCAGCCCGGCCCTTGCCCGGCGTACCGGGAGAGAGGGAGTCTGGGAGCCGGTGCGAGGAGACTTACGCCGAACTTTCGGCCGAGTCGATATGGAATGATGTGATCGTGGCGCTGGCGGATATTTTCTTTAATGCCGATGAGTGGCAGGCGATCGGGCTGTCGCTTCAGGTGGCGTTGGTGGCGGTGGCGGCGGCGCTGCCGGTGGCGGCGTTTGTGGCGCTGGTGCTGGCGCGACGGCATTTTACCGGCAAGACACTCGTTGAAACGGCGGTGAACCTACCGCTGGTGCTGCCGCCGGTCGTGGTGGGCTATTTGCTGCTGGTGGCATTTGGGCGGCGCGGATTCATAGGATCGCTCCTGGATCGATGGTTTGATGTGCGGCTGATTTTTACGTGGCGGGCGGCGGCGCTGGCTTCGGCGGTGGTTACGTTTCCACTGATGGTTCGCGCAATGCGTGTGGCGTTTGCGGCAGTCGATCCGCATCTGGAGGATGCGGCGCGGACGCTGGGCGCGAGCCGGCCGGCGATATTTTTTCGCGTGACCGCGCCGCTGGCGCTGCCGGGCATTATCGCGGCGTGCATCCTGGGATTTGCCCGCTCGATCGGCGAGTTTGGGGCGACCTTGATGATCGCGGGCTCGATTCCCGGGCGCACTCGGACGATACCGCTTTACATCTACAACCTGCTCGATACGCCCGGCGGGGAGGTGCGGGCAGCGCGGCTGGTGCTGGCTTCGATCGCGCTATCGGCGGCGGCGCTGTTTGTCTGCGAAGGACTCGAGCGGCGCGCACGACGGCGCAATCCGCCGGGCGAAGCGTAATTGTAATACACGACGCGCGAGGCGGAGGCGGGTATGTTGATGATTATGCAGCGGGAATTATCGCGGTGTGTGGCGGTGCTGCTGCTGGGGGCTGCCTTGGCGGGCGAGGCGACAGCGCAGGCGCGGCGGGCGACGTCGGCGCCATCCCGGCGGGCGGGCCGCGGGGTGATGCTGGCGGCGCCGGCCGATCCGGTGAAGGGGGCTTTTGCCGAGGTGGTCCGGCCGGCTGGCCGGGCGACCGTAGCCGTGCGCTCGGCCCGGGGCGCGCACGATGTTCTGGCTCTGGGAACGATCGTCGGCGCGGATGGGTTTATCGTTACAAAGGCGAGCGAAATCGGAGATGCGGCCGTCACCTGCCGCATCGGACAGAAGGACCTGCCGGCAAAGGTCGTCGCGACGTCGCGCGAGAACGACCTGGTGCTGCTGAAGATTGACGCCGAGCATCTGCCGGTGGTGGAGTGGGCGGATGCGAAGAAGGTGGAGGTGGGTCAGTGGGTGGCTTCGACGGATGCGGACGGTGGGATCGTGGATGCAGGCGTCATCGGCGTTGGCCGGCGGGCGATTCCGCCGCGGTCTGGCGTGCTGGGCATATCGCTGGCGGCGGATGGAAGCGCGCATGTGATGCAGGTGACGCCGGGATCGCCGGCGGAATCGGCCGGTTTGCGCGCGGGCGATCTCGTGGAGAAGATCAACGATGATGCGGTCGATTCGCGTGATACGCTCGTTGATACATTGCAGAAATACGGCGTGGGGGATCGGGTGGCGTTGACGGTGAAGCGTGGCACGGAACGGCTGACGGTGGGCGCGATGCTGGGAGAGCGCAATGCGACTTTTGGGCGGCAGAATCGAGGCGGCCGGAGGGGGATTTCGCCGCAGCAGCTCGAAGGGCCGGTGAGCAGACGTGCGGCCGGCTTTGCGGCGGCATTTCAACATGATTGCGTGCTGAAGCCCGGCGAATGCGGCGGGCCGCTGGTGGATGTGAACGGAAAGGTTGTCGGCATCAACATCGCGCGGGCGGGCCG
>JBBQCK010000348.1:0-4130 GCA_038318605.1 Tepidisphaerales bacterium
AACATGCGCCAAGGATGGGTGGACGGCGGATGCGACGGCGCGGCGGTTTGGCAAGGCCACGCCGAACAGCGGAGCGGCCGCGTGGGATCAGTTTGCATATGCACGGGGAAGCTGTCGCAGCGATCTATTGCCGCCGAGGACGATTTCCAGCAAATTCCATCACAACCTTGCCCGCGCCGAATGCGGGTGATATCTTCCATGGAAGGCCAATCTGATGGCCGAATCGCCGAAGTAGCTCAACGGTAGAGCACCGCTTTCGTAAAGCGGGGGTTGTGAGTTCGATTCTCACCTTCGGCTTTTGGCAGTAGGGGTGCGGTGAAATCGATGCGGCTGCGGGCGGAAGAGCGTCCGGCGATTGCGCGGTTTCCTATGCGGAGCTTTCTTCGTTTGCAGGCTCCGCCTCGTCCGTATCGCTTTGTCGGATGTGTATATCGCGCTGCGGAAAGGGGATTTCGATATTGGCGGCGGCAAGTTCGGCGTCGATGGCCGAGTTGAGGTCGTGTAGCGTGGGGAGGCGCTTGGCGGGTTCGCCGACGAAGACGCGGATTTCGAAGTTGAGCGAGCTGTCGCCGAAGCCGACGAAGAACACGCTGGCGGCCGGCTCCTTCAGCACCGTTGGGATACTCTTGATGGCTCTAAAAATGGCTTCGCGGACGGCGGCCGGGTCGCTGCCGTAGGCGACGCCGATCGGGATCATCAGCCGGGTGACGGCGTTAGACAGGGTCCAGTTGCTTACGGGCTCGATGATGAAGCTTTTGTTGGGAACGAGCACCTCTTTGTTGTCCCAGTCGGTGATGGTGGTGGCGCGGATCTGGATGCGGCTGACGGTGCCGCTGATGGCGCCGACCGAAACGGTGTCGCCGACGCGGACCGGGCGCTCAAAGAGAATGATCAGGCCGCTGACGAAGTTGGCGACGATTTCCTGAAGTCCAAAGCCCAGCCCGACGCCCAGTGCGGCGATGATCCATTGGGCCTTGGCCCACTCGATGTTCAGAACGGCCGAGATCGCAAATATGCCGATGGCGAGGACGATATAACGCGTAAGGGTTGTCGCGGCGTAGCGGATGCCGGCGTCGATGGCAAAGCGTTGCAGCACGACCAGCTCGAGGAGTCCGGGCAGATTGCGGGCGGCGACGATTGTCAGCGCGATGACCAGAGAGGCCAGCAGCAGTGAGCCGAGAGTGACGGCGGCGACAATGACATTGCCGGTGGAGTCGAGCGTAGGGCGAGTCAGCTCGACGCGATCGAGAATGTTCAGCGCTGGTAAAAGGTTCTTCCAGAGCGCCCAGAGTAGCGCCAGGACACCGACCACGACCAGCGTACGCAGGAGTAAAATAGTCTGCTCGCTGGCGGCGGCGACGTTGATCGTGTCGGTATCAAGTTCCGGCACAGCTTCGCCGGTGGCGGGCTTTTCGGTGTCGCCGGCATTTTTACGCTGGCGTGCTTCGCGCTGTTCGGCGAGGCGTTGGCGCGCCTGGCGAAGAGCAACGCGGCGATGGATGACAACGAGCCAGCGCGTCATCAGGCTGTATATGACAACGCCGGCCAGCACCAGTGCACCGGTGGTGAAGAAACGGCTTTGTACTTCGGCGGCGGTGTAGTAATAGCCTGAGGCGGCGGCGACAGTCATACCTGCGGGCAGCAGGACGAGCAGGCCGTACCAGAAGCGGCGAGTCCGCCATGCCCAGCCAGTCGGGGGCATGATTTCGGAAAAGACGCCACTCGCGGGTCGGAAGACGCGGGCGACGAAAACGGTCAGGGCGGTCGAGCCGATGAGAAACGCCAGTCGGCCGAGACTTTGACGATACAATTCCTGGCCGCCAAAATCGGTCATCGTGACGATGAAGGCGGCGGGCGTTTCAATCAGTATGAGCCAGAGCAGGTTGTTGAGCAGCGTGCGGCGGGCCCGTTGGTTCCAGCCGAAATGGACATCAGCCAGACCCTGATTGCGGCACATCTGGCGATAGAAATCGAGCAGGAAAAATGTCGCGGCTGCGGAGAGCAAACCATGGCCGACGGCTCGTGCGAACAACTCGGTGGTCTGCGTGGCAAGCAGCGCGCCGACGCTAAACAGCAGCAGTGGAATCGCCAGCGCGAGGATGAATGTCACGCCGAGCGCGCGAAGCGTAAGGGCAAAACTGTCTTCGGTGAATTTGCCGACGCTGGCGGCGATCGTTGCGAGGCTGTTTTTCAGTCTGTGGCGGCTGTGCAGGGCCAGCGCGATGCACAATGCGCCGAATGCCGACAGCAGCGGCGATTGGGCAATGCGGTGAAACAGCGTGGTTCCCACCACGACCCATGCGGATGGGCTGGCGAGCCACGCGCTCCCGCTGGCGACGCTGCGCGCCCAGGCGGCGTTGATCGGCGGAGCGCTGCCGATCCAGAGCAGGCGCGCGTCGAGTAATGAAACCAGCGCATTCGCCTGACGTGCCAGCTCTCGCTCGGCGGCGAGCGCATCGCGGAGGGCCTCCAGGCGTTTATCGCTGCGATCGATCTCGTCGGTCAGATGCAGTGCCTCGCCAAAGTCGCTGGTCATGCGCCGGCGTTCGAGCAGGCGCACACGATCAAGGCGCGCGCCGGCCAGTTGGCGTTCGCGCTTTTCGACCTGCCGATCAAGTTCGGCGGGGTTGGGCGCGCGGCGGCGCGATTCGCGAAGCATCTCGCCGGCCTCCTCGCTGATCGAGCCGATGTCCAGGACCTCGCGGACGGCGGTGAGATTCGCGGAAACTTCCTCATTGCGAAGCTTCGCCTGTTGTGTGGCTTTGAGGATATCGGCCAGCGCGGGATCGTCGGCGGGAGCGGTCGCGGCCGGTGGGGTCACGGGCTGCGCGGTCGCATGCAAAGTGCCGGCCGCCAGGGCGATTAATAAAAACACCGTGATCCAACGCATCATTCGCGATTCTCCACAAGGTCGAAATAGCAACGGTGAAACCGGCGGATCGGGTTCGCCCGCCCCGTGTGTATACACGCAACGGCGATGAGGTGAACAGTTGTGAAATATGCCGAGCGATTACAGATGTTTGGCGTATTTGTCACGCAATGCCGCCGCGCCGTCGGATCGGCCGGTGGCTTCGAGGCGCTTCAGATATTCCGGCAGGGGGCTTCGGCCTTTTTCGTGCAGCGCGTGATATGGCCCGCCTTCGGCGATGACGGTCCAGAGCGGATCGGCGATGTCGTGTGGGCTGTTTTCGGCGAGCTTGCGCATCTGCGACTCGTGCCAACGCCCCAGCCGCCACGCGCCTTCGCGGCACAACTCTGGGCGTTTGTTCGACAGGTCGTTCTGTTCGTTAGGATCGGTGGTGAGGTCGTAGAGCATTTCCTGCGGAAACAGATGGAAGCCATCGTGATAGGTGCGCATGTACAGCCAGCGATCCCAGCGCACACTGCGCTGGCAGACGTGGGCGCACTGGCTGATGACGATGTCGTCCCATGGTGCTTCGCTTTGTGAGCTGGGCTTGATCGCGCCGGCAAAGCTCCGGCCGTCCCAGACGGCCTGTTTTGCGCCGCCGACGAGGGCCGCCAGCGTCGGCGCGAGGTCGAGGTTGTAGTGGAGCGCATCATCGGCGATGGCGCGGGTGCCGCCGGGCCATTTGACGATCAGTGGTATGCGGCAGGTGCCGGCGTCGGCCGTGCCGTGCTCGGAATAGATGCCGAGTTCGCCCTGATTCTCGCCATGGTCGGCGCTGATGATGATCGCGGTATTGTCGTACAGGCCGGCGTCTTTCAGCATTTTGACGACTTTGCCGACCTGGTCGTCAACATATTTGATGCCGGTGTCGTAGCCGTCGATATGGCGGCGCATGGTTGCGCGGTCGGTGATCCTTCCGCCTTGGCGCGGAAAGCGTGGGCTTTCGACGTCGTTGTACATGCTGATGTCCATCGCGGTGTGCGGGCCGGCCATTTTCATGTGGCGCTGGATGACGGCATCATCATCGAGCCATTTCGGCAGCGGCTCGTTTTTGAACGGATCGCCATAACTTTGTGGAACGCGGAATGGCGTGTGGGGATCCCAGTAGTTGATGTGGAGGTACCACTGATCGCGGGCAGCGTTTCGCATTAGCCAATCGTCGATGATTGGCTGGACATGCTCGGCCGATTCCTGTCCGCCCATGCCGGTGTTGTGGATTTCG
>JBBQCK010000349.1:0-4116 GCA_038318605.1 Tepidisphaerales bacterium
CGCGATGGTCGTTGGATTACCCGGCTGTATCGACAGCACGCCCACGCCAGAGCCGGCCACCGCCATCGACCCGGCGACCACCCAGCCATCCTGGTGGCTCGATCAGCCGGCGGCCGCGACTGTTGAAGCAACCGATTTCGACGCCGCCTGGAGCGCGGCCGAAAAGTGCATTCGGCGGAGGGGCTTTGTTGTCGATCGAGTCGATTATCGCGCCGGGGTGCTGACCAGCCTGCCGGAGGTTTCAAAGCAATTTTTCGAATTCTGGCGTGGTGATGGCGACGGCGTGGAATCGTCGGCCGCCCAGATTCGCCGCACGATCTTCTACCAGTTTCGCCGCAGCGATCAGGCATCCGGCACGTGGGTGATCGAGCCGAGGGTGCTGATCGAGCGCCAGGCGGTCGTCGAGCCCAAGCTCCGCTCGAGCATTGATTACGACGCCAGCTACTGGTACCCCACCGGCCGGGACGCTGGCATCGAAAAGCACCTTGCATTGGAGATTCGCGAAGCGCTGTCCGAGTGACAGGCGTGTTGGTGTTGAGTCGAAGCAAGACTCCGCAAGCTTTCAAATTTTTTGCCAAATTCGATCCGCTCGGGCAAATTCCCTATAATTTCCGATGATGCCCGATAGCAACGAAGTCGCCCTGACCGACCCGCAACTGCGCCCGATCGCGGAAAAACTCGCGGGGGGCGTTGCGCTTTCGTTTGATGATGGGCTGACGCTTTATCGCTCGCGCGATATCCATGGCATTGGCAGACTTGCCCACACGGTGCGGACGCGGCTGCATGGCAATCGCGCGTATTACAACCGCAACCGCCACATCAACTACACCAACGTCTGCGCGCTCTCGTGCAAGTTCTGCTCGTTCTATCGCAAGCGGGGCGAAGAGGGCGCTTATGAAATGCCCGTTGAGCAGGTCGTTGCGACGGCTCAGAAGGCCCGCGACGCCGGCGCAACTGAGGTTCACATCGTCGGCGGCCTGCATCCGTGGCGAAAGTTCGACTACTACCTCGATATGCTTGGCGGCATCCGTCAGGCGTGCCCGACGCTGCACATCAAGGCCTTCACCGCCATCGAAATTGTCCACTTTTCCCGCGTGGCACGAATGCCCATCGCCGAGGTGCTTGGCGCGCTCCGTGACGCGGGGCTGGGCTCGCTTCCCGGCGGCGGCGCGGAGATCTTCGACGACCGCGTACATGATGAGGTTTTCAAGGGGAAGGTCGGCGCCAACAAATGGTTTGAAGTCCATCGCACAGCCCACGCGCTCGGACTTTTTTCCAACGCGACGATTCTGTATGGCCACGTCGAAACCGAGGCGGAGCGCATTGGCCACTTCCTGCGACTGCGTGAGCTGCAGGCGGAATCTCTTGGGGCAATGGGTCTGCCGCCCGATCAGGCGCCCGATGCCGAAGCGATTGTGAGCGCCATGCCCAATTTGCGCGCCTGCTTCAACTGCGTTATCCCGCTCAGCTTCATTCCCGAAGACAGCGAACTGGGCAACCTGCCCGGCCCGACCGGCCTGACGGATCTCAAAACCCTCGCCATCGCCCGGCTCATGCTGAACAACATCAGCCACGTCAAGGCATTCTGGATCATGCAGGGTATGCATCTTTCACAGATCGCCCTGAAATGGGGCTGCGACGATTTCGACGGCACCGTCGTGTGGTACGACATCACCAAGCGCCAGGGCGCCGGCTCGACGCACCAGGAGCTCCATGTCAGCGATCTGCATCGCCTCATGCGCGAAGGCGGCTTTGAGCCGGTCGAACGCGACACGCTCTATCGGCGCGCCATCGAGCCCCAGGCGCGCAAAGCCGAGCCCGCACTGATCTGAGATTGCGTTGCGCCCTTCCGCGGCGCGCTTAATTAAGTGTTTGAATCCACAGCATCGCCACCGGCTTGCTCGTCGGCGGCGGATCGACTTTGGGATTGTTTACCGGCGGCGTTCCGCCGATAGGCAGGCCCGACCACAGGCTGATGAGCAGCATCGCGCCGCCGATGCAGAGCTTGTAGATCGTGCCCCAGAATCGCCCGCGCGCCGCGGCCCACCCCACGCGCAGCGCGTTGGCCGAATTGCCTCGTGCCCAATAGTGTCCGGCCGTCGCCCCGCCAAACGTGCCGGCGACAACACCGACCACCGTTCCGATGATCGTTCCCAGCACGGGGACGGGGATGGTGAACGAGAAAAACACCGCCCCGAGCAGGCCGCCCACAATTGCCCCCGCAAGCGCCCGGCGCGACCCGCCGGCGCGCTTTGCCCCGGCTGAGCCGGCCACAAACTCCACCCCTTCGGCGATCAATCCCAGCCCGACCAAAACAACCAACGTCTTCAACCCGATGTAGCGCCAATCCGTCGCCCACGCATAAACGCTCGCCGACACCACCATCAGCCATAACCCCGGCAGGGCCAACAGGTTGATGTACAGCCCAGCCAAGAGGGCAACCACAAGCAGGATGTAGCCCAAAAACTCCATCGCGCCGCAGATTGTACCGGCCAGCCCCCGGACGTGCGCAAGAAGCTCCAAAAGCCGCTGCCAATGAGCCGGGCGACCGCCAAATTACTGAACCCCGAACACTTGGAGGGTGAAAAGCAGCTTCTAGGCCACCCTCAGCCCCACGTTCCTGTTGTCCAGTCAGGACGATGAATCGGAATATCAGATCAGGTTGCTCGTTGGATATGAGTTCGGCCAGTTGTTCGGCAAAGGGCGGTAGCGCCCCCTGTCGGCAACGGCGCGGCCGACCTTCGGGTATAATTCTCGTCGGCTGACCGATCTTAACCCGGCAACACAGGAGCACCTGCCCATGAGCGACTTGAATCGACGTCAGTTTGTTATCGCCGCCGCAACCGCCGCCGCGGCGTGTGCGTGCAACTTCTGCCCCAGCGCCGCAATGGCGGCAGGCCGATCGACGTCGGCCCCTGCGGCCGGCCCGCACGACGCCGGCGCGCTGGCCGATATAACAAAGGACGGTTTTGATGATCGTTTCGCTGCGCAGGGATTCATCCTCGTTCGCGAAAACGGCAAAATCTACGCCATCTCGAACGTCTGCACGCACGAGCGCGGCCGGCTGCGGGTTGATCCTGACGTTCCGGCCCAACTGAAGTGCGTAAAGCACAAGGCGACATTCGACACCGCAGGCAGCGTCACCGGCGGGCCGGCCAAACGCGCGCTGCCTCGATATGCCGTGCGTGCGGATGAACAGGGGCACCTCATTGTTGATACGTCGCGGACCTTCACCGACAAACAGCACGACGACCCGGCATCTTTTGTCGCGGCGGGGCACTGAAATTGACCCTATTGTCAAGCATGCAACACTTTAAGTCGGCCAGCATCGTGGCGATCATGGCCATCATCCAATCGATGACAGCGCAGGCGGCCGGCGTGGATGATCTGCCACAGTCCACCAGCGCGGCGCTGTGGGCGCAGTTTCAAAAAGCGCCCTACACGCATCCAAACATCCCCAACGTCAGCTTCGCGGGCTACCACTTTGGCGAGGCCGTTATCCCGACGGTCAAGGTTGTCGCCAATGTGCGAACCTCCGGCGCCAAGGGAGACGGCAAAACGGATGATACCGAGGCGTTCAAGGCCGCCGTTCAAAAGGCGATCGACGGGGGAGGCGGCGCGATCCTCGTGCCGGCCGGGCGGTATGTCCTGAGCGACGTCATCGCGTTGACGAAGCCGGGCCTGGTGCTGCGTGGCGAAGGGCCGACCAAGACTTTTCTCTGCTTCACCAATCCGGTTTCAAAATGCGTCGATGTCAACGGCGCGTGGTACGGCGGAATGGTCTGGGTCGAACCGGACGGGCCGATTGCTTCGTCAAAAGACGCCAGCGTTCCCGATGATGGCATTGAGATCACAAAGCCCGCACAGATGGGCGATTTTACGGTCGAGGTTGCGCAGTCCGACGCCGAAACTTTGGCGAAGCTGAAGGGCGTGACTGTCCCGATGAGCTGGAGCGGCGATCTTTCGCTTTGCGAATACATCGCAGGTGACAAGTCGATGCAGGCGTACGACTGGAACAGCTTCGGCGCCTATAGCGATGACAAACAACTCGACTGGATCTGGGCAAACCAGATCGAAAAAGTTGAGGGAACGCTCGTGACGCTGAAAAAACCGCTG
>JBBQCK010000350.1:0-4112 GCA_038318605.1 Tepidisphaerales bacterium
CGATTGTAACCGTTAATGTCGGCGGTTGGTGATACTGTGCCAACGCCGTTTCAGCGGCACGCACATCGGCCTGCAGCGCTTCGGATTTGGCCTTAAGCGGCGCCATGTCATCTGCCAGTTTTTTCATGCGCGCCTCGGTCGAGACCTGCAAATCCGCCGGATTGGAAAAAATCGTGTTGTTCGCGCGGATGTCCACATCCGCCGCCGTCTGCAACTCACGCATCTGGTCGGCCAGTTGTTGCAACGCGGGCTTTGCCCCCTCCGTGCGCTGCGAAGCGGCAGCGATGCGCTGCGGCAAATCCGATTCGAGCGTGCGATGCTGCGATCCGATCACAATTGAAAACACGGCCGCCCCGCCGTCCATCCCAGCCCCGCCGCCAGGTCCTGCACCATCCGGCCCGGCGGCCCGCAATTCGATGGCCGGCCCTGCATCATTTGCAATCATCTTTGCAGACCAAGGCGCGGCAGTGGCCGGATTCCACTGGGCCCCTGGCGGCAGGTCGCACGGCAGATTGAGCGGATGCGGGCCGGGAGTAAGAACGAGCTCATCGACCTTGATCGGCGCGAAGGTGATTTTCTGCGCCCGCGCGGCCGCGGGATCGCCCGGCGTCAAAGTCGCCGTGTGGAGCATCCACCATGCCAACGCGGCCGCCTCGGGCCGGCGGATGACGGCGCTGGTGCGCCAGGTGATGTCGATCGCTGCTCCCGCCTGCGATGATTTGTCGAGCGTAACCTGCGCCACCTCCGCGCCCGCAGCGCCGAGCCCGCCCGCCGCGACGGCGTCTGACCAGCGCATGGAAAAGCCCGGATGAAGCGGCGAATCAAGTTGCGAAACACTGAACGTGCCCGACATTTCAGGCGATCGAAGCGTGTATTCCGCCGGCCGATCGCCCGCAAGCGTCAACGTCAGGCGCGACGCTTCCGACAAATCCTCAAGGGCAGTGGGGTCCAGCGCAATGCGCTGCGTTTGATCGCGCAGGCCCGATGCACTGCCCGGGCGCTGCAGTGGCTCGGAGATGACGATCGCCCGGGGCGGCGGCAACGGGGTTGTCGCGATCGAAGGGGCGCTTGCCGGCGTTTCGACTGCAACGCCCGTCGCCGGCGGCACAGGATTCAGATCGACCGGTGGCCGGCTGTCCAGCGGCGGCGGCTGGGCGGCGGGCAGCGATGCAACAACCGGTGCCCGCGGTATCGGCGGCGTGGGGGGCGGGGGCGGCGCGCTGGTGCGGGCGGCGCGAACGACGAAAAAAGTTCCCACGCCAACCGCAAGGCATGCGGCCGCATACAAAAGACCCGTCGAGCGCATTCGCCCGCCGCGCGGGCGCTCGCCAAATTCGTCGCGCCCGGCTCCGCGCTGCGCGCGCGATGAAAATCGCGGCAGCAGTACCGGTGAGGTGCGATGGCCAGCTTCGGCGGCACGCTCCATCGCGCCGGCGCCGCGCGCGGGCAGATCGATTTCATCGGCGAGATTCAGTGGCTCGGCTTGCGCCTTTGCCCGGTCCGCGCGTGCGGGGGACGCCGCCCGACGTCCAGCGGGTGCGACAGTGGCGACCGAAGGCGAAGCGGCGCCTTGCGGCGCGGCCGATCCGGTGCGGGCTTGATGCACCAGCGGCGAATCGGTCACCGGCGGATTGCGCTGCGGCGCGCTCAAATCCAGCAGTATGCCGCCGGGCGCCTGTCGCTGCGCCTCGGCGGCCGCGCGCGAACCCGCAACGCAGCATCGCCACGCACACGCCACGCCGGCCGGCAGACTTGTGAAATAGGTGTTGAATGTCACCTGCCAGCGCATGGACCTGGGCAACAGCGCAATCGCCTCGGCGACCAGCGGCAAGATTTCCTGACCCGCCGTGTAAAGAATAACGGCCGGGCGATTTGGATTCTTCAGCGCGGCATCCGCCAGCATGCCCGCATACCCCGCATCTCCCAGCGCCGCCTTCCAAGCCCGCGCCGTATCTGGCGCCCCGTCGCCCTGCGGCAGGCGCGGCGGCGCCTCGAGGGTGGCCACCTGACCATCCCATCGGCTCGCCATCAATCCGGGACTTCGCAGCATCCACGCCGGCCCGCCGTCGGCCAGTTCCGACGCTTCAAGGGCGATGTGATGGGCAAATGCATTGGTGCGTTGTGTGTAGTCCAAACCGGCGTCGCCGATGCGCGACAGGACGTGATATTCCTTGCCGCCGACGCGCAAAATCCAATGGGCGTGCGCCACCGGATGCACAACTCCCCCGCCCCCGCCTGCCGCCAGGCTATCGGTGTTGTGGCGATATCCGGAAAGCGCCTCCAGTCGATCCCACAGCGCGCGCGGCAGATCACTGGACGCCGCCACCGTGCAAAACCCGCGCTGACCGGGTCGCAATCCCTGGGGCGCGGAGGTGTATTGAAGTTCAAAAGCCATGGAAACTCACCGCAGTGCAGCGGAGTATGCACAGAGATCGCTGCGACAATCGCGCTCTTCTGCGAACTGCAGGCCGGGGATCAATGCAGCGGCAGCTTGCAGACTTGGAGGATGGTCATTGAAACGTGACACAGCAAACGCTTGCTTACCTCCAGCTTACTGCCGGCCGCCTACTGGCTGCGACGCTGCTCGGCGCGTCTGCCCCACCAGACCGGTGAAATATTTGGCGAAGGAATAGAGCAGCGGCGCCGTCACCCAGCGCGGCGCGACGTCCTTCGGCTTGATCGCCAGACCGGCCGTGCCGTCGTTCTTTTGCGGCGCGTGGCCCAAGGCGCTGACCGGCACATAAAGCACCTCGGTGCAGAAATCCTCGGCCACGGTCACCAGTTCCGGCGCGATATCCAGCAATAGCGCCCGCAGACGCTGCGAGACTTTCTCGATGCGGGCCACATCCACCGCCGCCAGCATGCGCTTTCCGGTCGGGTCGATCCAGATTGGCTCGGTTTCCACGTCGTCCTTCAATAGCGGCGCCCAGATGTCGCTCTTGCCGACGAGGATAATCAGCGGACGATCGTATTTCTGATATGCGCTCAGGCCCGCATGCCGGCGGATGCGCAGGGCGGCCTCGGTGAGGATCGTCTCCTGGCGCGTGGTCGTCACCGGCTCGGTGATCTGAGGGTCATTTGAAAATGCCCGGCAGCGCTGGCGAAAGCGGGTGTCCTGTGTCGGATCGTAAAGAAACAGCAGCACCCGGCTGCGGGCCAGATGGCGCGTGACCGGCGTCAGCGCCGTGTCCTGCCCGACGCCATAGTGCTCGCCGGCATTGTCATAGAGGCAGAGAATCGTCCCCACGCCCCGGGGCGAACCTGCGCGGGGATGCTGGCCGGTCGGATGCAGCGAAAACAAAAACGGCTTGGGCAACTGCGTCTCCTGCCCGTTGATCCGCGCCGAGCGATACAGATCGCCGCCGGTGCTGGTCTTTTCCAGCGCAATTGGCCTTTCCGGATCATCCGGCAGAAACAGCGATTCCTCATTGCGATTCAGGACGTAGTTTGCTTCCTTGTCCCCATCGCTGAAGACCAGCGCGAATTGCCGCGCCAACTGCTGGCGAAGCTGCCAGGTCATCGTCGCCAGCAGATTGCTCTTTCCCGACCCCACCGACCCGATAAGCGACAAAAAGGTCGTCTCATTCTCCAGAAGCACCCGCGGAATCACCACATGGCATCGCGGACAGGCCATGATCGTGCAGACCAGATCCCGCGCATCGATCGCCTGCCCCTCCAGCGTAAACCGCGTCGGCAAAAACCGCAGCGGCTCATCCTTCAAAACCGGATCGCCCACCAGATCCTCATGCTGGGCAACCCAGAGAATCTGCTGCGGCCGGAACCGATGCCAGCAGTGCGGGCAGGTCACCCATCGCACCAACCCCCCCTGCTCATCGCCCGTAGGGGCATTCTCTTCATCTCGCGGATCGTGGGCCAATGGTTGTCTCCTGGGCCTGATTATCGCAGAGGAAGTTGCCGGTTGCCAGTTGCCGGCTGCCAGTTGCGGAGGAAGTTGGCGGCTGGAAGCAGGAAGAAGTTGCTCATTGCAACTTGCAACTCCGTCCAGCCCCCCACCCCCCCCCCCCCCCCGGGTTTCTTCCCCCACCACCCATAAACACAAAGTTTACGGTGTGCGCGGTGGGAGGCGGGGTGGGCGGGGTGGGGGGTGTACC